>NZ_JAEHBI010000043.1:0-46985 GCF_016483705.1 Bacillus cereus group sp. N6 | reverse complement strand
AACACTTCATGACCGCCTTTTTGTGACCATGCTGGAATATCTTTAATCGCACCTTTATCTGTTAAGTGTACTTCTAAAACTTCCCCCGATTGTAATGCTTCCATCGCCTTCTTTGTTTTCACAATTGGCATTGGACATGCTAATCCTTTTACATCTAATACTTCTTTCACCTTCATCTTATATACCTCCTATTTTTATTTCATTTGAAACCGAATTAATTATGAACAGCACAACGGTTTGGACCAATCTCCATTTCACGCTCTTCGTCTTGACTTGGATTTAATCGCCCCATATTTGTTTGACGAATTTCTTGATATGCATTCGGTTGAGGTGGTAAATTCTCTGTTACAACTTTACGAAACTCTCCCTCATCCTCAATATTTAATCCTGCATTATACGCAAATAAATCTTTTAATTTAGCACTAACAATGCCACTCTCGTCCATTTCAATTATTTTTGAATAATGAGCCGGTAACACAACTAAGTTTTGAGATAGTTCTTTATATCGGCTATACAAAGTAGTACGTAAATCACTTACCCAATCTTCAGCTTTCCCAGCAAGGTCTGGACGCCCAATTGAATCTACAAATAAAATATCGCCTGATAATAAATAGGAATCATCTACAATAAATGACGTACTTCCAATCGTATGCCCCGGTGAGTATAATGCGTCAATTTCAATTTTAGTACCCCCCACCGTAATAACAGATCCTTCAACAAGTGGTTTATATGAGAACACAACTTCCTCCGCATCTTTTGGCGGCAACCAATACGTACCACCTACTTTTTCCGCTAACTTACGTCCGCCAGAAATATGGTCTGCATGTAAATGTGTATCCATTACATTCGTAATCGTAACACCATGCTCTTTCGCAAACTCTTCGTACGCTTCAACTGTTCTTACTGCATCAATAACTGCTGCTTCACCGTTTGAAACGACCATATAAGATAAGCAACCTTTTCCAAGACGGTTAAACTGATACATACTTCCGCCATCTTTTAAATCTCCAACTTTTATAGGCTTTATATATTCACTCCAAGCCTTCATACCACCAGATAAATAATAAACATTTTCTAATCCAGCCTCTGTTAATTGCTCTGCCACAAATATAGAAGACCCTTCTTTTGCGCATACTACTAAAACATCTTTATCTTTAGGTAGTTCACTTACAATATGATCTACACCCTCTAATAAATCAAAGTACGGCACATTCATTGAAGTAACTTCTTTTCCTTCAATTTTCCAATCTTCATAATCCGCCTCATTACGAACATCTAAAATAAATAACTCTCCGAATAAAACTTTCTCTGCAACATCTTTTGCTTGTAACGGTTTAACGTTCATCTCATTACCCCCATAGGTATATTTTTATTTAAAAAATTTTATTTTTCCACATTGCCTTGCCACTCTAACATGCCTGGAATGACATTTTTCACATTTGCATAACCTTTCTCTTTCAACATGTGGCAAGCTACATCACTACGGTTACCAGTTCGGCAAACAACATAAATTTGCTTCTTCTGATCTAACGCTGCACTGTCTAATTCCCCTAACGGCACGGAAACAGCCGATGGAATATGACCAAAAGCGAATTCCGCCGCTTCACGAACATCTACTACAATACACTCTTCACCACTTAATAATATCTCTTCCAATTCCGAATTCGTAATTGTTTGAGGATATTTCACTACTTCATTCACTTCATGCTCGTGTGCTTTTCTAACGTAATGCATCAATACATCACCTTCGTGTTTCGTCCCGATGTACTGATGACCTACTTTACTCGCCCAACTTTGTATATCTACAGTAGACCCTTTATCTGTTGCCTGAACTTCAATCACTTGCCCTGATGTCAAGCCTTCCATCGCCTTCTTCGTCTTCACAATCGGCATCGGACAGGCCAAACCTTTACAATCTAAACTCATATCCACTTTTATACTCATAGTCGATTCCTCCATAATTTATACACATATACCTGTAGGGGTATATTAAAATGTTTTTGAAAATCTGTCAACACTTATGTTTGACAGATTATCGGCTTTTTACAAGTAATTGAACAGCTTCTTTAATTAACTCTTCATTTGAACCATTACCGCTTTCAAACTGCTCACGCAAACATTGCTCTAAATTCGTTCCCACAACAAGTCCAATTGTACGATCAAGTGCAGAACGAGATGCCGTTAACTGTGTAATAACCTCTCGGCAATCTTTTCCTTCTTCCATCATACGAAGCACACCACGAACCTGACCTTCAATACGTTTCAATCTATTTTTCATATCTTGATTATATTCCATTCTATAATCACCTCATTACCATTATGTCACTATTTATAACCTATGACAATATATTATACCCTATAGGGTATTTTGTAAACCCCTATTTTTAATGTTTATCTTATATATTCACAAAACAAAAAGTGAAACCTTAATACATAAGCTTTCATCTTCCACTAAATTTTGAAGTGGAAGATGAAAAAATATTAATACGCAACACGTTCTGGTAATACTGTCCCATACAATTTAAAGCCACCATCTACATTCTTTACCTTATATCCTTTTTCCATTAACATGCGCGCTGCGACATAACCTCTCATACCAAGTTGACAGGTAATATATATTTCTTTATCTACCGGTACTTCATCCAAACGATCACGTAACTCATCTAAGGGGATATTAATAGAACCTTTAATCATTCCTTGTTTGAGTTCATTAGGCTCTCGAACATCAATAAGATATCCACCATTTTCAACAATACGATCTACCTCATGCCATTGTACTGTGTCCACAAAACCATCTACTATATTACTTGCCGCATACCCCACCATGTTTACTGGGTCTTTTGCAGAAGAATAAGGCGGGGCATATGATAATTCTAAATCTGGCAAATCAATTACGGTTAAGTTTGCCTTCATTGCCGTTGCAATAACATCAATACGCTTATCTACACCGTCACGCCCTAACGCCTGCGCCCCATAAATTTTTCCGCTTTCTTTATTAAAAATTAATTTTATTAACACTGGCGTCGCATTCGGATAATATCCGGCATGCGAATTCGCCTGTACATGTACTACCTCATAGGGTATATTTAATCGTTTTAATATTTTCTCATTTACTCCCGTCGCAGCAACTGTTAAATCAAAAACTTTAGCTACAGAAGTTCCCATCGTACCTTTATATAAAGAATCCGTATGACCATGAATAATATCTGCTAACATGCGACCTTGACGATTAGCTGGCCACGCTAACGGAATCATCGTTTCTGTTTCTGTAACAAAATCCTTTACTTCAATCGCATCACCAATTGCATATATGTGCGGGTCCGACGTTTGAAAACTCTCATCTACCTTTATCGTTCCTCTAACTCCTAGTGCTAACCCTGCATCCTTCGCTAAACTGCTCTCTGGTTGCACACCAATTGCTAAAATAATCATATCTGTCTTTATGATTGAACCACTTTTTAAACGTACAACAGTCCCGTGCTCTTCTAATGCATCTACACCATCTTCTAAAACAAGCTCAACATTGTGCTTTTTCATATGCTCATGCACATATGCTGCCATTTCATAATCAATTGGTGGCATTACTTGATTTGCCATCTCTACAAGAGTAACATCAATTCCTCGTTCTCTTAAGTTTTCAACCATTTCTACTCCAATAAATCCGCCACCAATAACCGTCGCATGATGTGGTTTCTTCTCATCAATGTACGCTTTAATACGATCTGTATCAGGTACATTTCGTAACGTAAACAACGCCTTCGCTTCTTCAATACCTGGAATAGGTGGAACGATTGGTTTTGCCCCTGGTGAAAGAATTAAAATATCATATTCCTCGTTATATGTTTCATTTGTAGTTACATTCTTTATAGTAATTGTTTTCTCTTCTTTATTTATCTTTACCACTTCACTCAATACACGTATATCTAAATTAAAACGCTTTGACATCCTTTCAACAGTTCGTACTAATAACTTTTGTCTTTCTGTAATGACACCGCCAATATAGTATGGTAAGCCACAATTTGCAAATGAAATATATTCACCACGCTCCACCATAATAATTTCATCTTCTTCGCTTAAACGACGAAGCCTTGCAGCTACTGATGCCCCGCCGGCAACTCCACCTACTACTACAATTTTTCTAGACATATTTCAAACCTCCATCTTATTTATTTTCTTAATGTATCAAAAACAGAAAACCTATACCCGTATGGGTATATAATAAAATATACAAAAATCATTTTCAATATATATATCTTTTGTTCACAAATTCGAAACAAAAAAACCTAGATATCTCCAGGTTCCTTTCTGTATGATTAAATCCATGCCTAAAGGCGGCGTAGTATGGAGTAATACTTATTTTTGACGGCTGAATTCATTTACGGATGAAGTAATTTGTCATACTTCCTATAAACTCTTTGTAAAACTATAATCCATTTCTCCACCTAACGCTTCAGGTGTATCACCAGTTTCTCTAAAATCATGTGTATAAATTTGTTCAAATGAACCGAAATCTACTTGCTTATAAAATTCATAGCAAGGGAAACCATCATGTTCTCCTTGAATATTAATACTACCATCCTTTTTCACACATACAGTTAATAAATAGTCCACAGGAGGAGCATACACATTTAACGGATTACTTGCACTTGCTCTCATTTTGAATTGCACACCATCAGAATTCCATTCAATATCCGTACACACAATATTTTCAGTACTCGCTTTTCCTGTTCTTTTATTCACCGAACCATCTGGGTTTGTAACCTTCTCTGTCGTAATACCCGTGTCCGCATATGAAAACACTTCTTCTTTATAAAAATCCACTACTACCTCTTGCTCAACTCTAGAGCGCATAGCGTTTACCGCATACGGTGTAAATTCACGGGAATCACCTTCGAATTGGATTACTTTTCCCGTTTCCATATCCTTCTTAGCTTCAGTCCAAGACATTGGAATAAATACACTGGCTCTAATTTTAACGATATTAGTCATAAGAAACACCTCTATAATTTTATTTTAAATACTGCATATCATTGAGTAAAACAGATCACAATTTCGGTCCCATAATCAATAGATTTCTCTTTTAACGTTTGCTACTTCCTTCTGAAAAATAGCGCTATATTTATTAGATTGTCGTTTTAAAACTATATTCCATTTCTCCAGCTAGTGCTGCTGGGGTATCATCCGTTTCTCTGAAATCATGTGTGTATATTAATTCAAATAAACCAAAGTCTATTTGTTTATAAAATTCATAGCAAGGGAAACCATCGTGTACACCTTCAACATGCACAGTACCACATTCATTAACTCGTATAGTCAAAAAATAGTCAGCTGCAGGTGCTGTCGTGTTTAACGGATTACTTGCACTTGCTCTCATTTCAAATGAAACTTCATCTTCACTCCATACAATATTTGTACATACAATGCTTTCTGTACTTGTTTCTCCTTTTTGATACTCAATTGAGCCATCTGGATTTGTAATCTTCACAGTGACGATACAAGCATCTGCATATGTGAAAATTTCTTTTTTATAAAAATCAATATTCACTTCTTGTTCTAATCTTGAACGCTTTGTGTTCACAGCGTATGGTGTAAACTCACGTGCATCTCCAGCATATTCAAACACTCTTCCTGTTGCAGAATCCTTAATAGGTTCCAGCGATGCATATGGTGCAAATACACTCCCTCTAATTTTAACGATATTAACCATGTGAAACCTCCATTGATTCTATTTATATAAATCATTATTTGTACTATACGGAATATAGTCAATTTGATTGACTATATTCCGTATAGTACAATAGGTTTCACATGTAGTCAACTTAATTGACCATAATTACGGAGGTTATATACATGGATCATTCAACATTTAACGAACTAGACCTTACTTCACTTTTATCATTATCTTTCAGTACATTAATTACTGAACTACATGAAAAATTAAGTGAATTAGGATTTGAAGATATTAGGCCAGCACATGGTTTTATGTTCAAACGCATTCTTCCTAATGGAGCAACTGGTATAGAACTAGCTGAGTATTTAGGGATTTCCAAACAAGCTGTAAGTAAAATGGTAGATTCTCTTGAGAGTAGTGGTTACGTTACACGTAAAACGCATCCTACTGATAAAAGAGGTAAGATCATTATTTTAACCGAACGTGGTTTGTCAGTAATGAAAGCAAAAGAAGAAATAATAGCTGAAATAGAACAGCGATGGATTGAAAACATAGGTGCAGAACGAATGCAAATGCTTAAAGAAGATTTAACAACATTCGTTACTAAAAAAAATACAGGAAAATTATCATCAAATATACGCCCTGTTTGGTAAACAAAAACTCCATATAAAAAACGAATCCATTTTGATTATTCTTTTTCAAAATGGATTCGTTTTTTACAGTTTTATTAATAATTATTGTTTCTTTTAAATTTTATATTAAATACATGAAAGTCTATATTTTAAACATTATATGATTTCATAACTCTCTGCACAATCAAACTCGCCGTATTCTCCTCCGGTGGCATCAACAAATTTGTAGCTGGCCCATATACGACAGGACTTAATTCCACTTCATATCCACCATATACATACTCTTCCTTTGTAAGTAAATAACCAATATATCCGTTCGTATATCCACCAAAGAAAGCTAGTTCATTTTGAAGACTCTCTTTCACTTCTAACGCAGTTTCTGAAAAAGGTTCCATCGGTATACCAGAGAACATACCATCATTAACTTGAAACAGTTGAACTTCCAAATCAATACGTAACTGCCGAATACCTTGCTTATATTTCTCTAAAACGATAGTAAACCATTCATCCGTGTTCACACCCCACTGCTTCTCCGCTAATTGAGCCATTCTTCGTATCTCATGAATTTCTGGAATATCTTTCAACTTCATTTGCATCATACTCGAAACTGTTCTTAAATTTACAATTGGGCTATATGTAACTATTGGCAACATCGTTAATACATGTCCACTAAGTGTGTAAGCCATTTTCTTTAATGCTTCCCTTGAACCACGATGCTTCGCATTTACATTACCAGCAGCTCCTTGCATAATAATAACAGGACAGTTTACGATTTTCTCAAGAATCTCCCTCGTCATTCCAGGATAATCCGCTGATAATACATCGCTATCACCTTTTAAAACATTCGGATGCGCAGTACAAAATACAATAATTCCAGATAGCTCCTTCGTTTCAGCATGTCTTACTGCTAACATACCAATTCGTTTATCTACAACACCTTCTATATTTGTTCCCATCTTTGCTCTTCCATCAGATGTTCTCTCTCTTCGGTTGACCCCAATATCACCTGTCGTAACACCCCAGCCAACTTCACAGAGCTTCAAGTTGTTATCCGCAGTAACCGCACCTTGCACTACATTATTTACTAAACTCGTTTTATACGAATTTACTAAAGGTTGCTCACCGACTGTTTCTGGACCAGAGTGTGTATGTGTATAAACAACTGTTATTCGCTCAAATGGCACATGAAGCCTACTAGCTACTCGCTCACGAATAACATTCGTATCTTCTACTAACATCCCGATGTTATCAACACTTATAAACACCGTTTTCATTTCATTTTTTTCAAATACAAAGACCGTCCCGTAAATACACTCTTCAATATTATTTATTCCTGTCTCTCTATGGTATCCGACAAAATCAATACCGACAGGCGGCGTAATATCCACCTTGCATACCCCTATTTTGCTCATTTGAATCGCTCCATTTCTCTATGTAACTCCCTTTTTCAAGAATAGCATATTTGACCTTGTTCCAAATAAAAAAGAACGGACATAGCATTCTATGTCCGTTCTTTTCATCACACATACTTCCGATGCACCATCTTCCCATCATAAGAAAACACAACGCCCTTACTCTCCACAATGGACTCCATATGCACCGTTCTTCCCCATAGCTGATGAAGATACGGTAATACTTTTTCTAAGTATTTTAAATCTAGTTCAATTCCTTCATAGCTATGTTTAATGTACAATTCCCCATTCTTTAAGTAGTCTCCATCTTCTACTACTAAGTACGGGAAACCTCCATTAGTACGCATATTTACAAGTTGATCACGCACATGCTCCCATTCTTTATCAATCACTTTATATTCTTTTCCTTGGCGCTGGAATAAGTACATATCTTCTCTCATTACGAGGTCTTTATTTAAGTAGTTTCTTAAGAACGATACGTCCCACTCAATTTCACGTACTTCAAAAATTTTGTCTCGACCAGATCCTGGTTTTACACCGCGTCGCTTCATTTCTTCTGTCGGGTTATTGTAGCGTTCTTCAATATCTTCGAACATTTTAATACCGAGGTAGTATGGGTTAATGCTTGTTTTTGATGGTTGAACTACACCTGCATTAAGCTTTGCGAATTCAATCGCTTCAGAAGATGTTAAGTCCATTTCACGAAGTATGCGTTGATGCCAGAAGGAAGCCCAGCCTTCATTCATAATCTTCGTTTCAAGCTGTGGCCAGAAATATAACATTTCCTCGCGCATCATCGTTAATATGTCGCGCTGCCACTCTTCTAGCTCACGGCTATATTCTTCAATAAAGAGGAGTAAATCTTTTTCTGGCTGCGGTGGGATTTTCTTCTTTTTATGCATATTAGGTCGTTCCCTCTTTTTGTTTCGATCATCTAAATTCCATAAATCATCGTACTGTGATATCTTTTTCTTTTCTACATCCTCTTCTAAATCTCCAATACTCCAAGCAAGTTTCGGACGCATAAGCGATGGATCAATATGTTCTTGAATGGCAAGTACTGCATCCAAGAACGTTTCTACCTCTTCTCTTCCATACTTATGTTCATACGCCTTCACACGATCTGCTGTCGCTGCCATACTCTCCACCATATCGCGTTTCGTATTAGAGAAACGAATATTATTTTTGAAGAAATCACAGTGCGCTAAAACGTGCGCCACGATTAATTTATTTTGAATTAAAGAATTCGTATCTAATAAAAAGGCGTAACATGGATTAGAGTTAATAACGAGTTCATAAATTTTACTAAGTCCTAAATCGTATTGTAATTTCATTCTGAAAAATTGCTTTCCAAAACTCCAATGCGAAAACCTCGTCGGCATCCCATATGCACCAAATGTATAAATAATTTCCGCTGGACATACTTCATAACGCATCGGATAAAAATCAAGCCCAAATCCAGTCGCAATTTCCGTAATTTCCGCAATCGCATATTGCAGCGCTTTATCTTCACTTGCTCTCATTATTTTCCCTCCTTACACTTTCCCTTAAGAAAGTGTATGATGAGGAACAAGCTTTCATGAGGATTGATTGCATAATAAAAAGACATCCTCATAAAAACGAGAATGTCTCATCTATTAACCTTCAATAATCTCCATCTTCTCCGTAATCGGCGTACGAGCTTTTCCTTCTGGTGCTTTATCGAAATAGCCAAGGTGAAGAATTCCAACGATGCGTTGACCTCTTGTTAAACCAAGTCCTTCTATAAATAATGGATTGTAGTTTAATCCGCCTGATTTCCAAACGCAACCTAAGCCACGTTCCCAAGCAAGCAGTTGGAAGTTTTGCATAAATGCACATGTTGCAGCGTAATCTTCGTCGCGTTGAATTTGACGTGGATCTTCATTAATATAAACAACAATTTGTGCCGGCGTGCTTAAGAAACGATCTGATAAAATTTTGCCGCGTTTCGCTCTTTCTTCTTCTGTGAAAGAGTTTAATACTGCATCTACTAATTTTTTGCGGCCTTCTCCAATGTATAATTTACAATTCCATGGTTCACGGTGTTTATGATTCGGTGCCCATGTTGCGTCGTTTAATAGTTCAATTAATAACTCTTTATCTACAGCTTTATCTGTAAATGTACGTACAGAGCGTCTTTCTTTAATCACATTTGCGATGGAAGTATATGTAGTCATATTTTTCTCTCCCTTATTTTCATCTATATGTATACATTTGTTATTGATATTGATTTTCAATTTCGATTATACCTTAGTTTTTTACTATTAATCAATGTTTTATGTTGGAAAACTTCCAAAAACGTCATTTTATACTGTGAATAAAAAAACTTAACTTGTTCACAAGTATTTCACATTTTATGGAAATGATATATGTACAGTTTTCCACATTATCCATCTAGGAGGAGTTTATATGTACAAAAAAATCGCAGTAAGTATGACTATGGCAACATTATTATTCGGGGCAACCGTCTTCCCTACTTTCGCTGCCACGCCAAAAGAAATAACATTGCACCATCATAAGCCTATTTCAGAAGAAGAAATGCAGTCGCTCGAAAAACTCGGCTATAACAAACATGAAATTTGGAAAGCTGCTCACATTGCAAGAACCGGTAAAAAAGAAATAAAAGACGTTTTAGCTTACTATAAGCAAAATAAATCTTGGGAGAAAACAGCCCAGCATTTCGGTGTAGATCCAAGTAAATTAAAAAAGCATCATATGAATAAAGAGACGAAAAAAGCACTGCTGCAAGAATTAGCAAATATGCAAAAATCTACACCAGACGGCCTAAAACAAAAAATGAAAGATTATAATATCGGATTACGTCAGCTCACGGTATTAACAATCATCTCTCAAAAAAGTAACACTCCTCTTGATGATGTACTAAAAATGAAAAAAGACGGAATGGACATTAAACAAATTGCAGAAAAATTAAATGTAAAAAAAGAAGATATACGAGCAGAAATGATTAAATTAGTGAAGTCTATTAAGGAAAAGAAAACAAATTAATACGCCAAAAAAGGAAGGGATTCCCAATATCCTTCCTTTTCTTTATGAACTTTCAATTTTCAAGTATAAATTCCCGCCTTTCCCAAAAACTAACATAAGTAAATGATATATGTCAGGGGGGTAAAAATGTTCGGTTTCTCATCTGAAAAATCCAAAAAGACTACGGCAAAACCACTTTGTTCTATTCCAGAATTTATACATACCATGAAAGAATCTAGCGATTTTGTCTCTTATAACGTACTTGAAGATGAAACGTTATGCTTGTTTTATTATAAATCTGTCGTGGAAGCACTTATTATTAAACAGTTTATTTTAACTCCTATGAAAAAGGAATCAGAACATATTCAAAATATCTCTGACCTATGTAATATTGTCTCCATTGAAGATATTATTACCTCTCCCTCTATTGATGATATTCGTGAGAAATTATTAGGTGGATATATTTTAGTACGCTTAAAAAGCAATTCGAATCCCGATCAATATGCTTTAATTCGTGCCGAAAGTACTGTTTTAGGAACACGATTATATAACGATACAGAAAATGAGTATAGCGTAATTGGACCTAAAATCGGTTTCGTTGAAAACCTTGATACAAATATACACTTATTGCGCCGAAATATTGTAACGGAGCAACTCATTTTCAAAGAAGTTATCGTTGGATCTATGTCAAAAACGAAAGTAGCAGTTGCTTATATTGAAAGGGTTACAAATGAACAATTTATCAACACTGCAATACAACGACTAGAAGACATTGACTTTGATGTTCCATTTGATTCGACTATGATTGAGCAATTTATTAGTGATAATAGCAATTCACCATTCCCTGTTCTATTACCTACAGAACGATTAGATCGAGCCGTATTTGCATTAATTAACGGGGAAGTTTTAATTTTAACAGATGGCTCTCCATATGCTTTATTAGGACCGACAACGTTACTAGATTTTTTCATTTCACCAGAAGATTATTATTTACCGTGGATGATTGGATCGTTCTTTCGCGTTATCCGTTTTTTCGGAGCTATATTTTCTCTTTTTTCCTCCGCTATTTATACAGCGGCTTTAACATATCATTATCAAATGATTCCTGCTGATTTACTAGGACCTATTATTTTCTCGAGAGCGAACGTACCTTTCCCGCCTATTCTAGAAGCACTCTTTCTAGAGATTACAATCGAATTGCTTCGTGAAGCGGGAGCACGTTTACCGACGAAAGTCGGACAAACAATTGGTATTGTTGGCGGGATTGTAATTGGGCAAGCATCTGTTGAAGCCGCTTTAACGAGTACGATTTTATTAATTGCAGTTGCTTTATCCGCTCTTGCATCTTTCACAACGCCGACTGTAAAAATGTCTTCTACTATTCGGTTGTTACGATTTCCGCTTATTCTTTTAGCTGGTGCATTTGGTGGATTAGGTCTTATTGTCGGGTTTGTGTTTATTTTAGCTCATTTAATTAAATTAAAATCACTTGGATCACCTTATTTATTACCTTTATACCCATTTCGTGGTTTAGGTACAGCGGAAGGTTTTTTCCGTTTACCGTTTAGCCAAACTGCACAAAGGCCTTCTTTCCTTAGACCAAAATCTAAATGGCGCTATAATCCGAACAAAGCGAAGCAAAAACGTGATGGTGATAATGAATGAAAAAACTCTTATTGTTCCTTATTATACCCCTTTTTGTTCTACAAACTGGCTGTACACAAACGTATATAGTGGATACACAGCGTATTATTCATATTGCTGGATTTGACATCACAAAAAACAAAAGATTCCAAGGAACGATCTTATTTCCAGAGTATACACATGGTGTAAAATCGAAACCAGAAACTCAATCAACATCTGCCCGCTCACTTGAAACAATCGCTTCACGATTAAATGCAAAATCCCCCCACAATGTAGTTGTAGGTCAAATGCGTGTCGTTTTATTTGGAAAAGATCTAGGAGAACAAGGAATGGGGGAAATTATTACTAACTTACAACGTGACCCAAATATCGGGCGTGATGTACAACTAGCAATTGTAGATGGCTCGGCTGAAGAGCTTTTAAATTATGTAAAAAAAAATGGTTCGTTATACATTGCTGATTTACTTGAACAAAATATACGAAACGAGAACATTCCACAAACCACATTAAACATTTTTTTATATAATTACTACTCTTCTGTATGTGATGCGTATGTTCCTTATATTAAAATGGACGATAATCATTCCGTGGCTGTCAAAGGACTTGCTTTTTTAAAAGGTGATAAAGTCGTTATGTATACAGATAAAAGACATTCTGTTTTAGCAAAATTACTTATTAACCCTACGAAAAATGGACGTTACGAAGCAGCGATAAAGAAGAACAAACATAAAGGTATGGTTGTCATACAAAACTTAGCTGGGGAAAGCAAGTATGATATTGATCAAACTGGTGACATACCAAAAGTAAAAATCCATTTAAAACTAAATGGACTAATTAAAAACTCCCCTAATTGGATTGATTTAAGAAAAAAAACAAATATCAATTATATAAAAAAACAAATTGAACGAAACGTTGAACAAGATTGTGAAGAATTAATAAAACAATTTCAACAAAAGAGAATTGATCCTTTAGGAATACGCGATGAAATTAGAAGCCATACGAGAAAATGGAATATAAACCAAATTCGAAATATGTACCCGAATATAGCTGTGGATATAAATTTAGATATTAACATTGTACAATCTGGAATTGGAGAATAGTGAGGTGAAATAAGCAATGCATACAATGAATAAAACAAAGACTGTCTCTCCATATTTTGCATTTGTTTTGTTACATTCTCTTCAAATTGGAATAGGAATTCTAGGATATCAACGGGTAATTTTAAAAAATGCTGGTTATGACGCTTGGATATCTCTAATCATAGCAGGTATTGCAACTCATATTGTACTGTTTTGCATGCTAAAAATGTTAGAAAAAGATGGCGATTTAATTAGCATTCATACAACGAGCTTTGGAAAATGGATCGGTTCTATATTTTCTGTAATTTTTACTCTTTATTGCTTATTATTTTGCCTTACTGTTCTTCGTACATATATGGAAGTAATACAAGTTTGGATTTTCCCTACCATTAAGTTATGGAAACTAACCCTTATGTTTTTATTAGTGACTTACTATATTATAAAGGGAGGATTTCGCTCTGTGACGGGAATATGTTTTTGGGGAGTCGTTCTTCCTATTTTCGTTGTATTCTTTTTAATTTATCCAATGAAATATGCACATTTCCGCAATATTTTACCTATTTTTACACATTCACCTTTTGACATGCTTATATCTGCAAAACACTCTGCGTTAGAGTTTCTTGGTTTTGAGACAATCTTAATCTTCTATCCATTTATTGAAAAAGGAAAATCCTTAAAAAGATGGGCTCATGCAGGTATTGCTTTTAGTACCTTAATTTATGTAGTTTTAGCCATCGTATCTTTTATGTATTATAGCGAGGGCCAATTAAATCACACGATTTGGCCTACTTTAACAATGTTAAAAATCATTAAAGTCCCTTTCATTCAACGCTTTGAATATATTATTATTTTCGTTTGGTTTTTAATTATTTTGCCAAACCTTTGTTTAACCATTTGGTCATCATGTCAAACGATGAAGCGTTCATTCCATATTCCCTTTACATTCACATTACCATTTTTTATTTTCATGGTCTTTACAGCTTCCTTATTTTTCACAAATCGTGAAAGTATCAACACATTAAATACAGTACTATCTAAAGCGGGTTTATATATTGTATACGCTTATATCCCAATTTTATTTCTATTCCATTCAGTACGATGGCGTTTCAAAAATCCGTCGAAAAAATCTTCAACCGATACACCATAATCTCTGATACAATTTGAGTAATACATTTGTAAAGGGGACAAGCGTATGAAGAAATATGTATTTTCTTTACTTGCAGTACTAAGTTTAATTCTTGCTGGTTGCGGAGCTACTAGTACAAATGAAAAGAAATCATCTGAATCAAAAGAAGAGCATGACCACGCATCGCACACTCAGCAAGCTGACATTCAAGAAAAAACAAAAGGAGTCGACACACTTCCTACCTTCCTAGACAAGCTTGATCCACAAATGAAAGATATCTACACTGTCGCTGGGCAAAATGCAGAGCTATTAGATTGGATTCCATGTTACTGCGGTTGCGGTGAGAGTGTGGGACATAAAAATAATAAAAACTGCTTTATTCGTGAAATGAAAAAGAATGGTGAAGTTGTTTGGGACTCCCATGCAACGACTTGCGTCAATTGCTTAGAAATCGCGGTTGAATCTGCTTCCATGAAACAAAAAGGAAAATCAACGCTCGAAATTCGTAACTATATCGACAATAAATATAAAGAGGGCTACGGCAAGCCAACACCTACGCCAATGCCAAAAGCTTAAAAACGGGGATATTCCTCGTTTTTTCTTTTCATTCGCTTTTTTTCTTAACAAATTCTTTCAAGTGTATTTCTCCTTGCTTGTCACACACTATATATAACTCCTCAGTAAGGAGGGTACACAGTGCAAACATATAACGACTATGACAAAGCTCTCTATTACACGTATAGCTGTAATTGGGATAAATTACTCGTTCTTATGGTTCAAACGAACGATCAACTATTTTCTAAGCGTATTGAACATTTTTTACACGCTTATCAATACAGTAAAGAAATGCCAGAAGTTGATAAACAATTGCAGCTCCTATTTCAATATATTGACCATGCATCCCAAAAGTCACATATAGAAGAAGTAGAGCAAATTCAAATGTAAAATATAGCGCTATTCTCTTTATGAGAATAGCGCTTTTTTAAAATGTTTATATCAATAAAAGTTTCCCCTTATAAAACTTTTATTGATAAACATATTTTTTCTTTCTTTTCTGTGCTACTTCATACTATAATTTAGTATGTAACTATTATAAGAGAGGTATAAAATATGGGACGAGAAAAAAAGCAAGAATATGCTTTACTTACCGCATGGGGAGCTTCTTTTATCGCTACACTAGGAAGTCTGTACTTTTCCGAAATCATGAAATTTGAACCTTGTGTACTTTGTTGGTATCAACGTATTTTTATGTATCCATTCGTTTTATGGCTTGGTATCGCTGTAGCAAAGAAAGATTATCGCATCGCAAGTTATTCTTTACCAATTGCAAGTATCGGTGCTTGTATTTCTTTATATCACTATGCAATTCAAAAAGTCCCAGCATTTTCAGCTGCTGGAGCAGCTTGCGGCCGTGTACCCTGCACCGGAGAATTCATAAACTGGTTTGGTTTTATTACAATCCCGTTTTTAGCACTTATCGGCTTTATTACAATCGCTGTATGTAGTTTTATTGTAATAAAAAACAAATAAGGAGATGAAACAATGAAAAAAATGCTTATATTTGGTGGTATTATTATCGCTTTGTTTGCAGCAATTTTCGCTGTCACACAAATGGAAGAAAAAAATGCTACTAGTCAAAAAATTGATAATGCTACTGATAGTAAAACAAATGGCCCTGACTACTATACAAACAAAATCTCTCTTTCAGATCTTCAAAAGAATTTAAAAGAGAAAAAAGAAGAAACAGTATACTTTTATCAAACATCTTGCGTTCATTGCCAAAAGCTATCTCCTGTCGTAGTACCAATGGCTAAAGACTTGAACGTTGATATGAAAGTTATGGATATTGAAAAACTAGATGCTCCTTGGGATGAATATAAAATTAAAGGAACTCCAACAATCATTCACTTTAAAGATGGCAAAGAAGTAAGCCGTATTAGTGGTGAACAACCGAAAGACAAATTAAAAGAATGGCTTGAGCAAACAAAAAAATAATGCGAAAAGGAAACTCCTTCTACACATGAAATGGGCGTAAAATCCCAAACTAATGTATAAGGAGGGGGTTTTATGCCAGAAGTGAAATGTTCTGTTTCCAATTGCTCATTTTGGGGACAAGGTAACTTTTGTCAAGCAAGTGCAATCGTTGTTCAACCAGATGCACAAGAGGCCGGTTCGAATGCAAATGATTCGTATACAGGTGCGGTTTTAACAAACGAGACGCTAGAAAGTTCTGTAGCAACGAGTGTAGAAACTTGTTGTCATACATTTAAGCCAAAATATTAAACATAAAAAGCATACGATTACTCGTATGCTTTTTTTACATTCCTCTCCAAAAATCATGCATGATAAAAAAGTACAAAATAACGAGAACAACTGTCCCACATAAGGTAATGCGCCGATATATACTCTTCTCTCCTTCTCTCGCTTTCACAAATGCCCAAATAAATCCGAAAAATAATATTAAATCAAAATATGGAACATAAAAAGAAAAGACGAGAAACGCATACAAATACACGATAAATAAACAGGTCGTTACTAAGAAAACTTTAAAAGCAAATTCACTTTTCATAATGTAACCGCCCCCTATCTGTACTGTATTATATTCAGCAAAATACAATAGTTGCAGTTAAACTCGAAGTAGAAATAAGCTACCGTCTGTAATACGGTAGCCATTATGGAACATTATATTTCCGTTTATATATATTACTTAAAGTCGAGGCAGGAATTTGCTCATAACGAATTTTTTCTCCTGTTTCATCCACAATATACAAATTGTTTCCTATATAATATATTCCATCTTTTCGTTTTGAGTACACTGCATATCTTTCGTTCGGCAATACCGTTTTCACTTTCGTTAACTGCCCATTTGGTTCTTGCCAATATATATCAGCACGGTCTACTAACGTAAGCATGCCAATTTGCTCTTCTTCTATTTTACGACCATTCCAGCTCACAACGCGGTAACCAAGCTTATTCGCTTCATATTCAGGGCTCGTATGAAAACGAGAAATGATTACTTTCGTCTGTAATTGCACCCGATCATATAACCATTGTATATCCCGGTCATGCATGCGAATACAGCCATTCGACTCTCGGCTTCCAATCGTCCATTCCCGATTTGTTCCATGAATCGCATACTCCTTTTTATCCAAACCTAACCAACGCGTACCGAGAGGATTATTCGGTGCACCACCAGCTATTTTTTTTCGATGGTATTCTTTATTTTTAAATTTAGTTATAATACAAAAATTACCTTCAGGCGTAGGTGTACGATCTCTTCCAGTTGTTACGGGGAATGTTTTTGTATAATTTCCATTTTCAAAAAAAGACAACTGGTTTGTCGTAAGATTCACTAATATTAAATGATCTGTATCAGCAAAAGCACTAACCGGTAGGATGAAAAATAATAGTATGACGAAATATAATTTTTTCATCTATATCCCTCCCCTAGCGCTCAATATAATTAGTGGAATTAACTTTACTTTGCTCTTATCAATGAAAACTATCCATTTACAATAACGCCTCCATTTACATGCATCATTTGTCCGGTAACATAGGATGAATCATCAGACGCTAAGTATACATATGCTGGCGCTAGTTCATATGGTTGACCAGGTCTTTGCATCGGAACATTGCTTCCAAACTTAGAGACTTTCTTCTCATCAAAACTCGATGGGATAAGTGGTGTCCAAATTGGTCCCGGCGCAACACCATTTACACGAATCCCTCTTTGCACTAACGATTGAGAAAGCGATCTTGTAAAAGCTACGATTGCTCCTTTCGTTGCGGAATAATCAATTAAAGTTTCATTTCCTTCATACGCAACGATAGACGCCGTATTTATAATGACATCCCCTTGCTTTAAATGAGAAAGTGCTGCTTTCGTAACGTGAAAATAAGAAAAAATATTAATACGAAAAGTCTTTTCTAGCTGTTCTGCTGTAATATACTCTAGCCCTTGCTGCGGATATTGCTGCGCGACATTATTTACTAAAACATTCAAACTACCTAGCTGCCGAACGGTCTCTTCTACAATATCTTTACAATGCTGTTCATTACTTAAATCACCCGGCAACAATACACATTTCCCCCCCTCTTTCTCAACATATTGTTTCGTCTCATTTGCATCTTCCTCCTCATCTAAATACGCAATCGCAATATTTGCTCCCTCTTTCGCAAAAGCGATGGAAACAGCGCGTCCAATCCCACTATCTCCTCCTGTAATTAATATATTTTTTCCTTTTAACTTTTCGCTTCCTTTATAATTTGGGTCTTCGAACTGTGGTAGAGGATTCATTAACGATTCAATACCAGGTTGTTTATTTTGATGTTGCGCTGGCATTGTTACAAAGTTTTTTTGCTGTGGCATATCTTCTTTCAACTCCTTTTCCTTATAATATGCGCACAATAAAAACTGAAATTCACACATCGTTTTACGATTAATATTCGAATTTAAGACACAAAATATGAATTGTTGTAAACTTTTTATGCAAAACTATTGCAAAATAGTTAAAAAACGAATATTATATATAACTGTTGTGAAAATTATTCGTAAACAGAAAGGATGTTTATATGTTTAACCTTTCAAAACATAAAACTTCTATTAAAACTGAAATTATGGCAGGTATTATTACCTTCTTAACAATGGCATATATCATTGTCGTAAACCCTGTCATCCTTGGGGATGCAGGTGTTCCATTTGAACAAGCATTTACAGCAACAATTATCGCTGCTGTTGTCGGAACATTATTTATGGCAATCTTTACAAACTTACCAATCGCAATCGCACCAGGTATGGGATTAAATGCTTACTTCTCTTACTCTGTTGTAAAAGCTCATGAAGGCATGACTTTCGCAATTGCATTCTCTGCTGTATTCGTAGCAGGTATGATTTTAATTTTGTTATCATTCACATCTTTCCGTACAAAATTAATGGAAGCAATTCCTGAAAACTTAAAACATGCAATTACTGCTGGTATCGGTCTTTTCATCGCCTTTATCGGTTTACGTTTAACAGGTATCGTTACAAAAAATGAAGCAAACTTAGTTGGACTTGGTGATCTTCACTCTGCTCCAGTACTACTAGCATTAGCTGGACTTGGAATTACAATTGTCCTTATGTCTTTAAATGTAAATGGTGCACTATTTATCGGAATGCTATTAACTGGTATTATCGCTTACTTCACAGGACAATTATCGTTCTCAAACGGCGTTACATCAATGCCTGGATTACCAGAAGGAATCATCGTTTCCAATCCAATTACTGCTGTATCTGATGTAATTAACTACGGATTGTACGGCGTTGTATTTTCATTCTTCCTTGTTACATTATTTGATACAACAGGTACATTACTTGGAGTTGCTCAACAAGGTGGATTTATGAAAGATGGAAAGCTTCCAAAAGCTGGACGAGCTCTTCTATCTGACTCATTCTCAGCAACAATCGGTTCTATGTTCGGAACAACACCATCAACAGCGTACATTGAATCATCTGCTGGTGTTGCAGCTGGTGGTCGTACTGGTTTAACAACTGTTACAGTAGCTGTTCTATTTGCACTAGCAGCATTCTTCGGACCATTAGTAAGTGCTGTTTCTGGCGTATCAGCTATTACTGCACCATCATTAATTATCGTTGGTAGTCTTATGATGGGATCAGTTCGCCACATCGATTGGGACACATTTGATGAAGCATTCCCAGCATTCTTAGTAATATTAAGCATGCCACTTACATCAAGTATCGCAACAGGTATCGCACTTGGATTTATTTCATACCCACTTATGAAAGTGGCAAAAGGTAAATTCCGTTCTGTTCACCCACTTGTGTATGTATTCGGAATCTTGTTCGCTTATCAATTGATTTTCTTACCACATTAAAATTCCTCATAAAGAGGGATTTTTTTTTATGTATAAAAAAATAGAGCATCGAATTTCGATGCTCTATTTTCCTTTTGCAACAATCACACGAACTACTTTCAATACAAGAAGTAAAAGACCGTTCACTATCGCTGCAATCCCTAAAAATACCGCTATTATCAGCTCTCCCATTCCGTTATTCAATACAAACATAACAGAAGAAATGAAAGCTAAAATAAACAATATTAACGTTGGTATATATTTAATAATAGGCTTCTTATATGATTTTTTTGAAAGAAGAAACGTAATTACTAATGTCATAATGATCACAAAATATACTACAAATAAGAAAATCATACGAAAGCCTCCACTATTCCTAAACTATGAACAATATAAAAGAAGTTAAAACTTATTAATATTTTTCATTCATCTGTACTTCTTTACTATACTTTTGAATGAAAACGGATGAAATAACCATTACCATCCCTACACTAAATCCAATAAGCTGATCCAGTAGCATTTCATCATGAATGAACCAGCGCAGTAAAAATACACCACCAAAAATAAACATCATAGTAAATCCAGTATGCCTAAGACCTTTATATACATTTTCCATATGTATCACCTCTTCACATACTTTTATCCATATTATACCATACATCCATCGAGCAAACGTATTGTCCTCTGGCAGTATGCAGCTACCTTTTGATCATGTGTAACAACTAGCACCGTTTTTCCTTGTTTATGAACCTCTTTTAAAATGCTCATAATTTTTTCTCCGTTTTCTTGATCGAGAGCACCAGTCGGTTCATCAGCAAGTATAATTTTTGTATCTTGTGCTAATGCCCTCGCTATCGCTGTCCTTTGCTGCTCTCCTCCAGATAATTCGTGAGGATACTTGTTAATATGTCTCTCCAGCCCTACCATTTCCAGCATTTCTTTTGATATTTGTATACGTTTCGTATGAGAGATTTTTCTATATATAAGCGGGAGCATTACATTTTCAATAACTGTATAATCATCTAGTAGCGAAAAGTTCTGAAACACAAATCCAACTTCCTTATTTCTATACTTATGATAGTTGGCCTTTAATGTACTCGTATCCATTCCATCTAAAAAATACTTTCCAGCAGAGGGGCTATCGATTAAGCCAATAATGTTAAGGAGAGTAGATTTCCCCGAACCAGAGGGTCCCATAATAGCTATCATTTCGCCTTTTTCTATTGTAAGATTAATATCTTTTAAAGCACTAAAATTACTCTTTCCGTATCCCTTAGCCACATTTGCGAGCTGAATCATCTATAACACCTCTTTCATATATGTATTTTTTATTTTTAGTACATTGAAATAAATGATTGTATATATAACGAGGATCATTGCAATTGATAGAGCACCTATAACAACCAATGATTCTATAGAGACTTGTAACGTTCCAAAAAAAGATATGGTACTATTTTCTAGCTCTTTTTGAATTTCAATTACTCCGCTATTCTCCCATTGAAAATACATAATTCCTATACATATCGATAAAATGAATAACAACATATACTCAATAATAAATGGAAGACATATTTGAAAAGTACTTGCACCTAACGCTGATTTAATAGAAATATTTTTACGCTCCATATAAAGTGCGGCCATTGATGTTAATACGATAGATAGAAATGAAAAAAATAAGACTGTACCGCTTAATAATAAGGGGTATGACATATTATCAATACCTTGCTTTTCGTTTTCTAACAATTTATTCGGATTTGTAACATAATACGAATATCCCTTACCTTCCGTTACCTTTAATACTTTCTTTTGAAATTCATTTATATTTATATTCTCATTTGTTTCTATAATTAACCCATTGTATAACAGGTCTACACTATAGAACTCTATTTCTTCCGTTCCAATTGGTAAAATTGCCATGTCATCTAATAATGTAATACGATTATCCGATATTTCACCGCTCCGAGGATATGTAAATGGTGAATTTTTTTCTAAAAAGCCAATTACTTTTAGCTTCATTTTTCCAGATGGTATAACCTCACCAATAGATACCTTCTCTTTATAATTAGCCCCTAATATAACAGGTCTAATATCAAATACTGATTTATGAAATTCCGATTCCTCAAAATACCTTCCTTGTGAAAGTCGGATATGAAAGTACTTATTAATATCTTTATCAATAATAAGAGTCTTTATCGTTCCATTTTCTTTTTTTAAGCTAAGTGAATAGTTACGGAGCAAATAATTTGTTGTATTTTTTATTGGTATCGTATTAGATAACCCTTGAATGAATTGTTGATAATCATTTCTCGCTTTTTCTTCGCTAAACAATGTTATATCTTGCGTCGCATAAAGTTCATAGAAATTTTTATGAGTCGATAAATGATTTGCTACCGTCATCATTTTTCGATATCCCGACAGATTACTAATAAATTCTATAGATGAAGAAAATGCAATAATTAAAGAAATTACTATAATTAAACTTGGTAACAACCGTTTTTTCATAGATCGTATAGAATCAAATATAAAAAACATGACGACCACCTACGTTCTTAAATGTTTTGAAGGATATATATTTATGATGTGCTTGATTGGAATTACAGTAACAAATATTGTAAGAAAAATTATAAAAACAACATTATATATCAATACATATAGTGTTAACGGTTTTAATAAGTATGTCTGAAAATACGTATGAATTGTTCCCGAAAATATTTCTAGCGTAAAAAAAACTGAGAACATCGCTACTAGAGAAATAAACAAAATTTGAATATATAGTTCGTAGTAAATAGATATATTAGAAGCACCTACTGCTTTTTTTAATGAAATCTCTCTTTCTTTTTTATAAATCCAAAATAAAACCGCAGAAATGCCAGAAACAATTGCAACAAGAATAAATTTATAATAATACTTATTTGCTGGATCTATATGTGTCACATGTAGTTCCTGAAGATCTCGTTCATTCAGTATTTGAACATCTCCCGAAAGCACTTCTTTACTCCTACCCATAAATTTTTTTATTTCGTTATGAATAGATGATGTAGGATTAACAACTGTTAATTGTAATTGTTTACTCGCGATAATACCTTTTTTAGATATAGTAGGTAAATTTTGAAGTGGGATGTATATGTCTGATACACCGACGTCACTGTCTTTTCTCGATATAGTTCCTATTTTTTTATATGTATCATCAAATTCATATAAGTCCTCTACATTCGTTTGATCGCCAACAACCATATCGTTTACATTTTCACGATAAAAATATTGTCCTTCAGAAATATATGGCTTCCAATAATAATCATCTTTTAAATTCACAGCTACGATTTTTATTGCACCTGAACTATTTAATGCTTTTAAATGCTCTACGTAAATATCACTTTTTACAAAAATATCTTGTATGACAGGAATTATCGCTTCCAATTCAGTTGTATTCGCTATCGGAACAGTTAACGTTTGATTCTTTTCTGGAAAGCCGATTTGAAAAGCAGATATGAAATTTCGTTTAGATTCTGTTAAAAGCGCAGCTACTGATATAGAAAGAAACGAAATAAAAAATGACATAAGAAGAATGACTGAAAACAGTTTGTTGTTTTTTATATTTTTAAAAGCTAAATACATGTCTCTGCTCCTTTTAGATAAGAAGGAGATGATGCACATCCCCTTCTCCTTATCCAAATATTTATAAAGACAACTATTTAATATTTTTTACCACTGTAATCGTAAGTTACCGTTACTATCAAAAGTACCTTTGTGTGTATCTTCTTGATAGTCATTATTCTCATTGGCATAATGCTCAGAATATAGCCCCTTTGCACCAAAGGCGTTATATGCGCCATTACTAACAGTGGCATTTAATGCTCTTCCCGATTCATGTGATCCTAATTTATCCGAAGCACTTTCAATATATGAATAACTTCCTTTTGAATTAATAAAAGAAATCGCTACTGAACAGCGAGATGCGTTTTGATTCGTAGTCGTTTGAGCTCTGTAAGATAGTAAGTTACCGCTTTTGTGGCCACTTAAAGTTGGATAAAATGCACTTGTTGAGATTGATGTTGCTAATAATACTAAAGTCGTAATCGAAAAAAACTTTCCCTTCATTAACAATCACCTCGTAAATTAAATAGTTTTTTGTAGCGCTACATCGTCATAATACCTCTCAAGTAAATTCTCCTCAATAAGACACCCATATGTTTTACAAACTCTTTAAACACTTAAACATTCATACATTTTTAAAAAGTAACGGATAAGCAAGCAATACAAAAAAGACTGCGGAGAAACTCTTCCCCGCAGTCTAATACTTATTTTTGTAAAAACGACTGTAAATCTGCAAACTGTCTCTTTGCATCTTCATAGCCTTGCTCATATAGATTTTGTAGTTTTGCTGTATCTTTTTCCATACGATCTACTTGAAGCGGCACTTCTGGGCGAATAACAAATAAATTCCCGGCTTGCTCTTCTTTTTCAATGTAGTGAAGTGTTTCATTATATACTTCATAACGATTCAACATCGTGTTCACAAGGTTCGGATATTTTTTATATGCTTTCGCTGCCACCCATCCAAACTTTGACTTTTTCTTCGCGTAACCATGATTTCTCGTTAAAATAACGACTGATTTTTTAAACCCATCTTCCTGTGCTTTACGAACTGGAATTGGATCAGAAATCCCACCATCTAATAACTGCTTACCACGGTAATTTACTACAGGTGCAATGAAAGGTAATGAACTAGATGCTTGTAATAAATTTAGTGCATCATCATTCGTTCCTTCTTTTTCAAAATAAACAGACTGTCCTGTTTCACAATCTGTTGTTCCTACAAGGAAACGCTCTGGGCTATTAAAATATGTTTCAAAATCAAACGGGACATGTTTTTCTGGAATTTCATGAAAAATGAACTCCATATCAAACAATTGGCGTTTTCTCCATAAATTTTTATACGATAAATATTGTGGGTGTGATGCATAATCAATATTGACCGTTTTATTTCTATTTCTTTGTCTGGAAAGATACGACGCTGCATGACAAGCACCAGCTGATACACCAATTACATATGGAAAATATAAATCTTGTTCCATAAAGTATTCTAATATCCCGCCCGTATATACACCACGCATACCGCCGCCTTCTAATACTAACCCCGTATTTTCAAGCATGTTATTCTCTCCTCTTTATATATTGACTCTTTAATTATTCACCATGTTAAGTATCTTTTTCTATTATATATGAGTTCTTTTAGAAATTATATTCAAAAGTCTTGAAATAAAGGAGTTTTTTCTTCCAATTATATTTCCAAATGACCGGAGACATCCTTTATAAACCTTTGAATAAAATCTTGTTCTTCTTTCGTATATCCATCTAAAAGTAATAGCCACTTTTCTTCAGCTTGTTTATGCAATTTATCATGAGCTTTATATATTTCATTTCCGCTTTCCGTTAAGCGGAAGAAAATTTCTTTTTGATTATCTAACATTTGCATCTTCTCAACGAATTGCTTTTGAAACAACTTTGTACAAATTTTAGAGATTGCACCCTTCGTCATTCCCATTTCTGTCGTAATAGCAGTTACATTCATCAGAGCATTTTTTCCGATACACTCGATAACATGTAATTCAGATAAAGACATACCACTTATACCTGTCTCACGAAGAAATTTCTCATTTTGTTCTTTCAAATGTTCTTCTTTTTTATGCAAAAGTGTACGAATGTCCGAAAGTATTTCCATTTGTTTCGTTGCATGATCCAATCCGTTCGCCCCCTAAGTTTCCAAAGAAACAATTTAACTATATACCATTTTAAAATCATTTTTTCATATTTACAAGTGAGAAAAACATGTTAAAATAAATTTAGTTTCCAAGGAAACTAAATCACAAGGAGGTTAACATAATGAAAAAATCCAAACTACATTTCATTTTATACGTTGTCTGTATGAGTGCCTTACTCGGTTCCTTCGCTCAAAATATTTACACACCTATCTTGCCTATGATTCAAGCTTCTTTTCACACTTCTCTTTATCTAGTAAATTTAACAGTTTCACTATTCACATTCGTTCTTGCAATTATGCAGCTCATATATGGACCTTTAATTGATACAAAAGGGAGAAAATCTATCCTTATCCCTAGTTTAATCATTAGTACAATTGGTTCAATCGGATGTGCTTTTTCGGCGAACGTTTATTTATTTCTATTTTTTAGAGCTGTTCAAGCAATAGGAATAGCGGCTATACCTGTAGTTGCAGCAACGATTATCGGTGATTTATTTGAAGGAAAAGAACGCGGAGAGGCGATGAGCCTGTATCAAATGTTACTTGCTCTCGCACCTGCAATTGGCCCTCTTATAGGTGGTTATCTCGGCAGTATAAATGGCCATTTATACGTATTTTTGTTTTTATCTACACTTGGCATTCTCTTATTAATTATAAACATTTCACTACTTCCAGAAACAAAACCCACTGTAATTAAGCAACCGCAAGCAAAAAAGAATTACTGGTTTATCTTAAAAAATAAAACTGGATTTTCTATTACTCTTATTGGCTTTATTCAATTTTGTATTTACTTTTGCTTCCTCATTTTTTTACCGAGCATTTTAACAAATTTATTTCACTTAACTGCAAGTGAAATTGGTCTTATATTTGTACCGATGTCCCTTTCTATTATGTTAGGAAGTTATTGCTACAAGCTTTTGCAAAAACGCCTCACAACAAAGCAAGCTTTATTCATCACTAGTTTCTTCAATATTATATGTGTCACTTTATTCTCTTTCACATATAACATCAATATCTCATTCATCATTATCGTTACATCTTTATACGGTTTTAGTATGGGACTTTCTATGCCAACTCACACTACTTTATTAACAGAAGAATTCGTACAAGAACGCGCAACTGCTATCGGTATGTACAACTTTATTCGCTATCTCGGTATGGGAACAGGACCACTTGTAGGTGGATTTCTTTTATTTAATCAAAATTACTTTTGGATTTTCTTCATAGGTGCAATTATGTTTCTACTCATAATCTTATATGCGATGAAACTGCTACGCTTCCCTGCCACACAAAAAGCAAAATAGAGACCTACAAATGGTCTCTATTCTAAACTCTTTGATCCGCAACAATATGAATATCAATATACTTCGTTTGCCTCATAATTTCATTTACAATTGAACCTTTTCGAATTTCTTCCCATCTTGTTCTTGCTGATTGTCCGAGTAAAATTTGCGTTACTTGTAGCCTTTTCGCGACTTCAATAATAACATCCGCTGGCTTTCTTCCTTTTGCCTCTTCTAAAACAAAACTCGCATCAAATTGATTCGTTAGCAACTTCCACTCTTCAATCGTTTGCTTTTTCCCTGCTGAAAGGGACTCTATATTTTCCCTTTCAACATTTAATACATACAATTCAGCATTTAACCGATCCGCCATGCGCCAACCTCTTCGTATTAACTTCTCTGCTGTTGAACTGTATTGTACACAAACGAGAATTTTTTCTTTCACACCAATCGGTTCTATAACGGTTTGGCTAATTTTCTCGTCCATATCATCGGCAACTTCCCGAAGTGATAATTCTCTTAGTGCCCCTAAATTATTAAGCGTGAAGAAATTTTGTAAGCTTTGCTCTATTTTTTCTTCCTTATATATCTTCCCGTCTATTAATCTCTTCCTTAATACTTCTGGGGTTGCATCAACGAGCTGAATTTCATTTGCTTTTTGTAAAATAAAATCTGGAATACGTTCTCGCACTTTAACATTCGTAATTTGAGCTACAATGTCATGTACGCTTTCTAAATGTTGAATATTAAACGCTGATAATACGGATATACCAGCGTCTAGCAATTCCTGTACATCCATATAACGTTTCTTATTTTTAGATCCAGGAATATTACTATGCGCAAGTTCATCCACAACAACTACTTGTGGTGCACGTTTTATAATTCCTTCTACATCGAGTTCATAAAACACTTTCTCTTTATAATCTATTTCTTTTAAAGGAACCTTTTCTAAATCAGCAATTGCGTCTTCTGTCTCTTTTCTTCCATGCGTTTCAATTAAACCAATTACAATATCCATACCGTCCTTTTTCATCTCTCTAGCATCAAGTAGCATTTTATAACTTTTCCCTACTCCTGGAGCCGCTCCTACGTATAGCTTTAACTTCCCGCGGTTTTGCTGACGAATATATTCTAAATACTCTTCTGGTGTTCGCCTTTGAAACGTTGGTTTATAGTCATCCGCATACAACACACTCACAACCTTTCTTTCGAAACAACACTACCTCAATCCGTTAGATTGAGGTAGCACTGTTACTATTTCAGTAGTTTCTGCAATTCTAAATTTAACTTTAAAACGTTTACGCGGTTCTCTCCAAATAAGCCAAGTGCAGCACCTTCTGTTTGATTTTTAATCAACTGATTTAGCTTTTCTTTCGGAATATTCGTTAATTTAGAGATACGATCCACCTGCACAGAAGCTGCCTGCGGACTAATATCAGGATCTAGCCCTGAACCTGAATTCGTCACTAGATCAATCGGCACTTCTGTTACCGGAACAGCCCGATTTTGTTTCTTCCACTCTTCAATACTTTTCTCTACTCGTTTCTCTAAATCTGGATTAGACGGTGCATAGTTATTTGAACCAGATGCTTCTGCCTTATATTCAATACTAGAAACACGCCCATGAAAATAACGTGGATCTGTGAAATTTTGACCGATTAATTTAGAACCAATCACTTCATTTTTATCATTATATATTAGACTTCCATCCGCATTATCCTTCATTACCGCTTGTGCAATACCAGTTACAATAAGCGGGTATACAAGGCCGCACAACACTAAAAATGTAAAAGTAATACGGACAATCGGTGATAGTATACTTTGTTTCTTCACCATCTTTTTCCCCTCTCCCTTATATGAACAAGCCGACAATTATATCAATTACTTTAATTCCAATGAACGGTACAATAACCCCGCCAAGTCCATAAATAAGTAGGTTTCGGCTAAGTAGTGCATTCGAACTCATCGGTTTATATGCGATACCTTTCATCGCTAATGGAATGAGTAATGGAATAATAACTGCATTAAATATTAATGCTGATAAAATCGCTGACAGTGGTGATGTTAGTTTCATAATGTTTAATGCTTCCATTTGCGGAATCGCAAGTGTAAACATTGCTGGAATGATTGCAAAATATTTTGCGATATCATTCGCAATACTAAACGTCGTTAACGCACCACGCGTCATTAACAATTGCTTACCAATCCCTACA
This sequence comes from Bacillus cereus group sp. N6, assembly GCF_016483705.1. Classification (NCBI taxonomy): domain Bacteria; kingdom Bacillati; phylum Bacillota; class Bacilli; order Caryophanales; family Bacillaceae; genus Bacillus; species Bacillus cereus group sp. N6. Next base: position 17,305 of record NZ_JAEHBI010000043.1, on the reverse strand, counting down.
ACCTCAATAATTTTTGTCGGGTTCGAATCTAAATCAATCATATTCGCTGCTTCTTTCGCAGCTGTCGTACCACTATTCATCGCTAATCCAACGTCAGCCTGCGCTAATGCCGGCGCATCATTTGTACCATCACCCGTCATCGCTACAAGTTTCCCTTTATCTTGCTCTGCTTTAATAACCGCAATTTTATCTTCTGGCTTACACTCAGCAACAAACTCATCTACCCCTGCTTCTTTTGCAATCGTTGCTGCTGTTAACGGGTTATCACCTGTACACATAACCGTCTTAATCCCCATTTGGCGCAATTGCTCAAAACGCTCACGCATACCTGGCTTTACTGTATCCTTTAAATAAATTAAACCGTAAATACGATTATCCACTGCAACTACAAGTGGTGTCCCGCCCTCTTTGGAAATGGAATCTGCTTTTTGATTTACATCTTTCGGAATCGTTCCACCTTGTGACCTAACCCATTCAATTACGCTACCTACAGCACCTTTTCTCACTTTCGTTCCGTCCTGTAAATCGACACCACTCATTCTCGTTTCTGCTTTAAACGGAACAAACTCACCTTGTTCTGCAATTTCTCGATTATATGATATAGATTTCATTTTTACATATTCTATAACTGATCGACCTTCTGGTGTTTCATCTAAAACTGAACTAATCGCAGCCCATTTTCCTACTTGCTCAATCGTTTCATTTCCTACAGGAAGCAATGTATGAGCCATTCGGTTCCCGAAAGTAATCGTACCTGTTTTATCTAAAATGATTGTATTAATATCACCCGCAGCTTCTACTGCTTTACCCGACATCGCTAACACATTGAACTTTGTCACGCGATCCATCCCGGCAATACCAATTGCTGATAATAAACCACCAATTGTCGTTGGAATTAAACAAACTAACAACGCTACAAGTACAGCTGTATCAATTTGAAACCCTAAATAGTTTGTAAAAATCGGCAACGTCACAACAACAATTAAGAAAATAAGCGTTAAACTTGTTAATACTGTATTTAAAGCAATCTCATTCGGCGTTTTTTGACGAGCAGCTCCTTCTACTAACGAAATCATTTTATCAATAAATGATTCACCAGGATTACTCGTAATGACAATTGTAATCTCATCACTGACGACCATCGTCCCGCCTGTTACGGAACAAAAATCGCCGCCCGCTTCTTTTATTACAGGAGCTGATTCCCCTGTAATCGCAGATTCATCAACAGACGCTAATCCTTTAATTACTTCCCCATCACTCGGAATCATTTCTCCTTGTTTTACAATAACAACATCATCTTTTCTTAGATCAGTTGCTGAAACTTGAACAATGTCTCCATTTTCTTTTACAACATTTGCAAACACATCTTTCTTCGACTGTTTTAAAGAATCGGCTTGAGCTTTCCCCCGTCCTTCCGCTAACGCTTCTGCAAAGTTAGCAAATAAAACTGTAAATAATAGAATGAGAGAAACTGTTATATTAAACCATCCTGGTACACTACTAGAACGACTTGGAAGAAACGATAAAATGAACGTAATGATAAATCCAATTTCTACAACAAACATAATCGGATTCTTTATCATGACTTTCGGATTCAATTTCGCAAAGGATTGTTTCATCGCATGTTTCACGATATCACGATCCATCGTTTTCGCTTGTCTAACTTCATCTTCTACAGCATGTATTTGTGACTCATTTACTCTCTTTTCTTTTACTACTACCGGTCTCATCATTTACCCTCCATTACTTCAATGTAAGAAATTCTGCAATTGGGCCGAGTACTAACATCGGGAAGAATGTTAATGCACCGACAATTACAATTGTTCCGATGAAAATGCCGCCAAATAAACTATTATCCGTACGGAACGTTCCGACTGTTTCTGGTACTACCGTCTTTTCTTTCAATGAAGCTGCAACAGCTAGCATCGTAATTAAACTGAAATAGCGCCCTAAAAACATAACTAAGCCAGTTGTAATATTCCAAAACGGTGTATTATCCGCTAACCCTTCAAATCCAGATCCGTTATTCGCAGCTGACGATGTGTATTCATATACCACTTGCGTTAAACCGTGGAAACCAGAATGAGAAATGGCATCCGTTCCTAAACTTGTTGAAAGAGCTAATGCTGAAAACCCTAAAATAAGCAGTGGATGAAATAGTATCGTTACCGCAATTAATTTCATTTCCTTACCTTCAATTTTCTTACCTAAAAACTCTGGTGTCCGTCCAACCATCAATCCAGATATAAAGACTGCGATAATCGCATACATAATAATGTTCACAAAACCTGCCCCAACGCCGCCGTACACTGTGTTTAACATCATATTTACGAGTGGTACTAACCCGCCAATTGGTGTTAACGTATCATGCATCGTATTAACGGCTCCTGTTTCAGCAGCTGTCGTCACTGTTGCGTATAGGGAAGAAAATACTGTTCCAAATCGTACTTCTTTTCCTTCTGTACTCCCTTGTACATGTTCGATGCCCATTCCATTTAACGCTGGATTCCCATGTAATTCAGATGTAGTAATCGTTATAAATCCTAGTAAAAACACCATGAATAGTGATACGAAAAGGATACGACCTTGTTTTTTATTTCCTACCATTCGTCCGTACGTAAATGGAAGTGCTGTTGGCAATAACATCATAAGCATCATTTGTAAAATATTACTCATTTGCCCTGGATTTTCGAAAGGATGTGTAGAGTTTGCTCCGAAAAATCCACCGCCGTTATTTCCGAGTTCCTTAATGGACACGAATGATGCAACAGGCCCACGTAATATACTTTGCTTTGCCCCATCAATTGTTTGTGCTGTAACTGCCCCGTCTAACGTTTGTGGTACACCAAGTGCGACAAAGATTAGCGCTGCAACAAACGCAATAGGAAGAAATACTCTCGTTAAAGCTCTCGTAAAATCAACGAAAAAGTTACCGAGTTCCTTCCCAGCAAGCCCTCTTATAAACGCCATTACAAGTGCTAAAGTCGTTGCTGGTGCTGCAAACATTAAAAATGTAATTCCGATTAATTGTGATAAATAAGATAAACCATTTTCACCGCTATAATGCTGTAAGTTTGTATCAGCCATAAAACTAATTGCTGTATTAAAAGCAAGCGTAGGCTCCATCCCTTCAATATGCGCTGGATTTAATGGCAATACTCCTTGTAGTCTGAAAATGAAATATACGACAACAATCATAAATCCATTTAATAAAACTAATGACAATGCGTACTGTTTCCACGTTTGATTGTATTCTTTTACACCCGTAATTTTAAAAATAAGTTTTTCAAAAGGCCCGAATACTTTATCTAACTTTTTACTACCTTGAAAGGCTTTCTCTAAATAAATCCCCATTGGCTTTGCCACAAGAATAAACAACAGCATTGTAATAACAACTGCGACCCAAATCATAATGAATGATTCCCCCTAATTAAAACTTTTCTGGATTTAATAATGCATACACTAAGTACACAGTAATTGCTGCAACAATAACCGATAAGGCAACCGTCATGATTGCTTCCCTTCTTTCACAACTTTATCTGACCAACTTGCAAGACTTACCATCGATGCGACTAACACAACAAAAATCCCGATCATTACAACATCTAACATAGCTACCCCTCTCCCTGCTGTAAAAATTTACCATTAAATTATTAAAAAAAGAACACTAAGCTCTACTTAGTGTTCGAAATGAACAACACAAAGTAAACCTCCTCTCTAAACGCTTACGAGGTTAGCTGTCGGATTCGGGCCTAAAGAGTAGCCCTACTTTCAAAACTGAAAGATTCACCCCAAGTGACGATGCACAAAATTGGTTCCCCCGCTCCATTTCTGGAACTCAGCGATTTTAGGTTTTTTTGGAAATTTTACGAATGATTTATGAGAGTAAATATACTCCTCTATATTTAACTTGTAAAGAGTCAAATTACTTAAAATAAGAAAATATCCATCTATTTAAACGCTTACATTGAGTGTTATTAATATTATTTCATCTGTTTTCTCGCCTTTTCTTTCTTTTTCACAGAAATGATCTTTTAAATACGAAACAAAAAGAGCGAATGACATGAAGTGCATAGCTTGTTGCACTTAGCATTCGCTCTTTTTTTTCACTATTTATTCTCCACGCAAAAACGCGCGCAAATTTCTCCCACGAATATAAACTTGTGACAATTCTGCATGTAGCTGCTCATATTCGATAACATCTGTTTTTAAATATAAAGCATCTTTCGATGGCAATATGATATAGGGCCTCGGAAAAATGGGATCAAGCACCACCAATTCTTGAACTCGTTCTACTGATACCGCCCAACGATTCGCTATATCTCCTAGTAACAACACCTTCATCTTTTTCCCCCGCCCTATTCAAAAAATAAAAAAGAAATATTATCACAATTCGTAAACACGACAAATGTAGCTCCAATTGTTTCATAGAGCCTCGTTGGATATCGTTTATTCTTTGTAACAACAGTAATAGGTGCTTGAAAAGAAAAGCGAATGTGTTCTGTGAAGAAACTAATGATTGGAAGCTCATCCCCTAGTAAAATCACCTTCTTAATACACTCACAAATACTAGTAAAATCTTGTGCCTTACTACAGCTATAAGTCCAATCAAACCCACAATTCCTAACTTCAGCAGCTATCTCTTCATTTGCTGTAAAAATAATTAACTCATGTTGAAATGCTACTAAATCTCTTAAACTATTTACCTTGCTTTCTTCCCCAACACAAATAAGTGTTAATTCCATATACCTCATCCTCCTTAGCATAAAAGAACTCAAACATAGATTGATATTCCCCTATACTAATCAGATCGATGAAGTGATGTATCCATCATGGCACCGTCCTCTCTCAAGACGCTTACGAAGTTAGCTGTCGGATTCGGACTTTGAGAGTAGCCCTACTTTCAAAACTGAAAGATTCACCCCTAGTGACACTGCACAAATTGGCTCCTCCGCTCCATATAATTGGACTCAGCGTATTACAAAAAATATATTCTGGCTGATATATTACTCCTGTATTTTGAAAAAGTAAACAGAAAAAAAGCCAGTTACAAAACTGACTTTCCACTTACTTATACACGCGTTTTATTCACTTTATATGCAAAATGATTCGTCGGTCCATGACCACTTCCAATATGCAGCGGCTCTTCAATTGCTATACTAATAAATTGTTTTGCTTCTTGAACTGCCTCTTCAATTGAGTATCCTTTAGCAAGCCCTGCTGTAACCGCTGAAGCAAATGTACACCCGCTTCCATGCGTTTGCTTTGAAGGAATTCTTTCACTTTTAAATTCGATAAACTGCTCACCATTAAAGAGTAAATCAACTACTTCATTACCTTGATACTCTGCATGTCCGCCCTTCATAAGCACATATTTTGCACCCAATTCATGCAGTACTTTCGCAGCTTCCTTACTATCTTCAATATTATGAATCTCCATTCCAGTTAACACTTCTGCTTCAGGAACATTCGGTGTTACAACAGTTGCTACTGGTAATAAATATTCTTTTAATGCTTGTACTGCTTCTTGTTGTAATAATGATGCACCGCCCTTAGCAATCATAACAGGATCTAGTACAATATTATTCCAGCCAAATTTATTAATATGTTCTGCTACAATTTGAATAATTTCACTGCTAAATAACATTCCTAGTTTCACAGCATCTGGTGTTAAATCCGTACCAATTGAATTCAACTGTTCCGTAATACCTTCTAACGAAACTGGATATACCCCTTGAACGCCAAGCGTGTTTTGAGCAGTAATTGCCGTAATAGCCGTCATCCCATACACACCAAGCTCTTGGAATGTTTTTAAATCTGCTTGAATGCCGGCACCGCCACCACTATCAGATCCTGCAATTGTTAAAGCTTTATTTACTTTCATCCCACTCATCCTTTTCTATCCAAAATAGCGATGATAAATTGTTTTTGCTTCGCTTATATCTTTCGTTCCATGTACAAGTACACGACCATCTTTAAAAGCAACTAATCTCTTTTCTTCCACAGAAAATGATAATAAATATGGATTTACATTTAAATCATGCACACGATCATTCAGCAGCTCTTTGTATCGTTCAAAATCCATTTCCTCTTTATGAGGTGGTCTAATTTGAACTGTATTTCTCCCGCATAAAACTGCTGTTTTCGATGTGTTTTCTTTATTTAAATACGGGTATATCGCATTCTCTCCGCACGAAAGACAATTATGCTTACGAAGCTTTTGCACATTCATACATGAATATTCATTCTTCCACACATCAAACGACACAAGTCCATCTCGAAGTGATTCATAATCTTCCACTAACAATTTAAGAGCTTCCGTTACTTGATGAGAAACGACGAGAGATACAGCAGGTGATATAATGCCCGCTGTATCACATGTCGCCCCGCCAAGCGGAATCGATTGTAATAAACAAGATAAACATGGCGTTTTACTAGGAAGAATTGTGTAAGAAAGGCCGTAACTCCCTACACATGCTCCGTAAATCCATGGAATAGAATGTTTTTGCGCTATATCATTCACAATAAAACGTGTTTCGAAATTATCAGTTGCATCAATCATTACATCTACGTTTGTAACAAGCTCTTCTAATTCCTCAGCTGTTACATCTTGAACGAGAGCCTCTACTCTTACTTCACGATTGATCTCTGCTAGACGTTTTTTTGCCGCTACAGCCTTCGGAAGATTATTTTCTACATCACTCTCTGCGTACAATTGTTGCCTTTGTAAATTACTCCAATCGACATAATCTCGGTCAACAATCGTTACTGTGCCAACACCTGCTCTTACAAACATCTCTGCATTTGCACTACCTAATGCACCTGCACCGATAATGAGTACATGCTTTTCTCTTATCTTTCGTTGCCCCTCTTCTCCAATTGGAGAAAATAATTCTTGGCGAGAATATCGATTATTCAACTACGCTCATTCCTTCTAAAGGACTACTTGCTGTTGCACAACGTTTACGTGCAATACGACCTGCTTCAAATCCTAATCGTCCTGCTTCAATACTTAACTTCATTGCTTGTGCCATTTTTATTGGATCTTTTGCTCCCGATACAGCAGTATTTAATAACACACCATCCGCTCCTAATTCCATCGCAAATGCCGCATCGGCTGGGCTACCAATACCAGCGTCAACGATAACTGGTACTGTCGCTTGTTCAATAATGAAGCTTAAATTTAACGGATTTACAATACCAAGTCCTGAACCAATTGGTGATGCTCCTGGCATAATTGCATGCACACCTAGTTCTTGTAATTTACGTGCTAATACAACATCATCAGATGTATACGGAAGAACGATAAATCCTTCTTCTAGTAACATTTCAGATGCCTTTAACGTTTCTACTGGATCAGGTAATAACGTTCTATCATCACCAATAACTTCCACTTTAATCATATCGCAAAGCCCCGAAGCTTTTGCTAGTTTTGCAATACGAACAGCTTCTTCAGCATTTTTTGCTCCAGCTGTATTCGGTAATAACTTATATTTTTTCACATCAAGTTTCTCTAATAAATTAGGCTGCTTTGCATCAAATATATCCATACGACGTACTGCGAACGTTAAAACCTCAGCCTCAGATACATCGATTGCCTTTTGCTGTACATCAAAATCAGGGAATTTTCCTGTTCCTAATAAAAGTCTAGAATGAAATGAAAATGGTCCAATGTTTAACATAATCAACCGCCTCCTACGAAAGTTACAATCTCAATTTGGTCTCCATCAAAAACAGATGTATCTGCATGATCATCTTTTTGTAAAATATCTTTATTACGCTCTACTACTACAATTCTGTTATCTAATTCTAAATGTGTAAGTAGCTCAGCTACTGTTTTTACACTCTCTGGCACTTTCATTTGATTACCATTAATTTTTAAATTCAAACTTCCATCCCCTTTCTAAACCGGTTTAGAAAGCAATGAATCTAGCAAATGATTCTCCTGCTTTCCTTCTATTAAATCAGCTATATACTGACCAGAAACCGGGCTTAATAAAATGCCATTTCGATAATGTCCAGTACAAGCATATAAACCTTTTATTTCTTCATGCTCTCCCATATAAGGAGCTTCGTGATTTGATTGTGGCCTTAATCCTGCCCATGTGCTTTCCCACTCTGCTTCTTTTAAAGCTGGCAATATTGTATAAGCACGCTCTAATATAGAAGTAATACTTTCTGGTTGCACTGTTTTATTAAACGTATGAGGCTTCATCGTTGCTCCAATTACGTAACGTCCACCACGCTTTGGGGCAATGTAAAATCTTTCTTGGAAAATAGGCGCCTTTAAAAGTGGTTTTCTACTTCTTACCGCTACTACTTCTCCTTTAACTGGATATGTACCCCATTCGCGGTGAAAATAACCTAGTAACTTCGTGCTCCATGAACCACCCGCAATCACAACCTTCTCGCACGCGATAATACCTTCGCTTGTAACAATCCCAGTCACTTTATTATTTTCAATACGAATATCGAACACTTCTGTCTGTTCATATATATCAGCACCCGAGAATGATGCGGAATGTGCGAATGCTTTCGTAAGCTCCGGTGCAATAACATGACCGTCTTTTGGATAATATACAGCACCTATAATTGACTCCGATAGAAACGACTCTTTCTCTCGTAAAAGGTCTCCCGTTAGAAAATAAGAATCTTCACCTGTTTTCTGCTGCCAATCCATAATGTGAAGAATTCTTTCCTTCTCATCTTCATTTTGGGCAATGCGATAAATGCCTTTCTCTTCATACCCAATATCGATGCCTGTTTTTTCACGTAAAACTGCTGCAAGTTGTGGAAATATAGCACGGCTTTCTCTAGCAAGTTCAAATAACGGGTCATATGCATCCCATTCTGCCTGAACCCCGAGTAAACCAGCAGCTGCTTTCGAAGCTTCAGATGCGATTCTTTGCTTCTCTATAATCGCTACTTTATGCCCTCTTTCTGCTAGAAAGTGTGCAACTGAACTACCAATTACACCACCGCCAATTATTGCTACATCATACTTCTTACACATGTTTTTCCGCCCACTTTCTTATTGATTCCTTATAAGATTTCGCTTTGCTATACGGGTTACTACTACTTATAATCCCAGACATAACAGCAATACCACTGACACCGTTAGCAAGAACATCCCTAGTGTTTTCCGTGGTGATTCCTCCAATTGCTGTAATCGGTATGGATAAACACTTTGCAATGTCTGAAAGCTCTTCAAGCCCTCTCGCTGGTACACCTTTTTTACAATCTGTCGGAAATACATGACCATAGACGAGTGAATCCGCTCCATTCTTAAATGCATCGATCGCCTCTTCTAAAGAATGTACAGAATAGCCGACATGCAAATAAGAAAACTTTTCTTTCACTGACCTTACATTTGCGCTTCGATATCCGAGCTGCACGCGTGGAATGTTTAATAAAATAGCGATATCAATTCGATCATTTATCACTATTTTTGATGCCGGAAAGCCTTTCTTCAAAAGACTTTCCACACCTTCATACAAATCCTTCGTACTTTTCTCACGCTCACGAATATGCAAATAGTCAACCTCACTTTCAATTTGCATCGCTACATTCACTAACTCTTCGAATGACATGTGACCATTTGAGATTACATGAAGCTCATTTTTCATATTCATTCGCCTACTTTAAAATATTTTCGAATAACTCATCGGCCGGAACGATTTTTTTCGTCATTCCTTTATCTTTCAGCCATTTATTTTGTTTCTCCCATGACTCTTTTGAATCCGATAAGAATGGCTCATCTTTCGTTTCCATCTTCTCTAATAAAATTTTCATGCTCTCTTTTTCAACTTCTGGTACAAGCGGGAAGTTTTCTTTTTCTTGATGGTTTAATAAAATATTTAATGCTTCATCTGGATTTTTCTTCATGAAATCATAGCCTTTTTTCGTACCACGTAAGAAGGCTTGTAACGCTTCTTTATCTTTTTTCAACGTTTTATCACCTGTTACAAATACAAGCTCATGGTAATTCGGTACACCGTAATCTGCTGGGTTAAAGTACGCTGGTTCATGACCTTCATGACGCATAACAGGTACTTCATGGTTAATGTATGCCCCTGTTACCGCATCCACTTTTTTCGTAATTAATGCCGGTACTAAATCAAAGCCAACATCGACTACTTTCACTGTATCTGGATTACCACCAGCTTCTTTTACCATCGTTTTTAAATACATCTCACTTAAAGGTGTTCCAGAATAGCCAACTGTTTTCCCCTCTAAATCTTTTGGCGATTGAATGCCTGCTGATTTCAGCGATACAACATGATTTAATGGTGAACGTACGACAGCTCCAATTGATTTCACTGGAATTTGTTCATTTGCTTTTGCCATGACAACATCTGGCTGATAATATAAGCCAACCGTTACTTTTCCTGCAGCTGCTAAAGTTAATGGATCAGTCGGATTAGAAGGGAATTTTATATTCACCTTTACTCCTTCTTCTTTAAAATAGCCTTTTTCAATTGCTGCATAAATAAAGCTATGTACCGCATTTGGGTACCAATCAAGCATGACCGTTATTTCTTTTTCCTTTTTCCCCTTATCTGACGCTGAATTACTAGAACATCCAGTAATCATTGCAACTAATAATGTCAACACAAAGATGCGTTTTAAAAATTTCATGCATGCTTCCTCCAACTAATAAATTTCTTTTCTAAAATCGAAATAAGTATGACGAAGAAAATAGCTAATAATGATAACAATACAATGGGTGCAAATACACCTGCGCCGTCTAACTGCGTCATCATTCTTTTACTGAAATACCCTAGCCCAGCTTGTGCACCGAGCCATTCACCAATTGCTGCCCCAATTACACTAAGCGGAACTGCAATTTTTAAAGCTGAGAAAAAATAAGGAAGAGCAGACGGCAATTTTAATTTAAGAAAAACATCTTTTTTCGTTGCCCCATACGTAACTAATAGCTCCTCCCATTCTTTTTTCGTACTGCGTAGTCCATCATACGTATTGACCGCAATTGGGAAAAACGTAATTAAAACAGTAACAACAACCTTACTCCAAATCGTATATCCAAACCATAAAACGAAGAGCGGAGCAAGCGCTGTAATCGGAATCGTTTGTGAGGCAACTAATAGTGGATAAAATGCTCTCTCCATCCAATTACTCGCATTCATTAACATCGCTAGCCCTACCCCAAGTACGATAGAAATAGCCACCCCTATTAAAACGACGGATAAGGTTGCCGGCAAATGAACCGTAAATAATATATCTTTTAGTTTCCATATCTTCATCACAATTGCAGACGGTGACGGTAAAATGTACATTTCGTCTATGATTCTTGCGCCTACTTCCCAAAAGGCAAGTAAAATACTAGTAAGTGTAAGGGCAGGTAATAGCTCCTTCAACCGGTTCATCATACGAGTACCTGCCTTTGTAACATACTAAGAAGCTCATCTTTAAGCGCTAACACTTCAGGCTTATATAAATCTTTTCTTGTTCGATTACGATCAAGTGGTACAACCCTCTCGGTTAAAGTAGTTATCGGTTGCTGCTCTACTACTAAAATTCGATTAGAAAGAAACAACGCTTCTTCCACATCATGAGTGATAAATAAAATTGTTTTTTCCCACTCTTTCCATTGTTCAAACAACCATTCTTGCAAAGATGCCTTCGTTAAAGCGTCCAACGCGCTAAACGGTTCATCTAACAACAATATCTCCCCGCCTGTTAATAAAGTTCGAATGAAAGATACGCGTTGCCTCATACCACCAGATAAATCTTTCGGATATTTTGTCTCATACCCTTGTAAACCAAATTTATGTAACAGTTCCTTTGCCTTTATTTGCGCTTCTTTCTTCTGTACACCTTGGCACTCTAGCGGCAGGGCAGCATTCTCAATAATCGTTCTCCATGGCAGGAGCATATCTTTTTGGGGCATATAGCCTACAGGATGGCTCTTTGTTTCTGTCAGCTCTATCTGTCCAGTACTCACCTCTTCTAAACCTGTAATAAGGCGAAATAAAGTACTTTTCCCGCATCCACTCGGTCCGATAATACTTACAAACTCTTTATCTTGTATAGAAGCATTTAATTCATTGATGATTGTTTTCTCATCATAATGAAAAGAAACATTATGAAACTGTAGTATGTTCTTGCTCCTCAAATCCCCACATCTCCTTACGATAGGACATATCCCAGAATAAATATTCAAATCGACTGGAATATAGGAATATCTCCTCTAATCGATCTAACTCTTTGTCAGACTTTCCAACTGCCATTTCATTTAATAAATCTATTAACCAAATACAAAGGCTACCGTATTCTTCTGAACTATATCCTTGAATCCACTCACCAAAGAACTCATGATCTCTTGCTCCAGGAATATCGTTTAAACGCTTTCCAATTTCCCAGTAACTCCACATACATGGAAGAAGTGCTGCTATTAATTCCGCAAGTGTGCCATTTTGAGATACAGACATCATGTAATTTGTATAGGCTAAATTTTTAGCAGATGGTTTTGCAGATTCTATCTCCTCTATAGAAATACCAAGTCTTTTTGCATATTGTTTATGGATCGTCATTTCTCCATTTAATATGCCATCAATTTGTTCAGCAAATTTCCCCATTACTTGTGGATTCGTTGCTTTTACAACACCAATCGCATATAGCTTTGCATAATCTAACAAATATAAATAATCTTGAATAATATAATACTGAAACTTATCTTTTTCTAACGTGCCATCTCCCATACCTACTACAAACGGGTGATTATGACTCATCTCCCAAACTGGTTGTACAGTTTCTAATAATCTATCGCAAAATTTCATTTCTCTATCCCCTTTCAATTTATATATCTAAATAAAAAACCACTTCTAAATAAGAAGTGGTTACAGCAAATAAAATTATAATTTATTCGTTGTTCCACTTCCCTTCGCTAGTATTACCTAGATCAGGTCTGTAAGGGTTAAGGATTATTCCTCTCTCAGCACAACAAGCACCCCTAGTGGTTTCAATATGAAATTTTCAAACAAAAAAGCCCCGTTTCTATACGCAAAGAAACGGGGACTCATTATTAGTGTCCGAATTGCTTCCCTACGCTAGCATAATCTAGATCAGGTAATGAAAAGGATCAAAGGCTTACGGCCTACTCTCAGCTGGCAACACCAGCTCTCCTAGCAAACTATGAAATTAACACTGTCAGTATAACATCGTAATAAGACATCATCAACTGTTTTAATTTTCCCAATTGTCAACAAAATAACAAAACTATATAATACTTATATTCTATCTTAGAAATTATTATCCTAATTAATTGGATAAAAAGGAATCATTATCCTCAAAAAATTTATTTTTATATTGATTTCATATTACATTTATGTGAATACACCCACTATATTATATCTTTATACTATAATAAAATTACAACTATACAACTAGAGGAGGTCTCTATTATATGAATATGAAAGCTACTGCTTTAACAGCAACTACTGTCGCAATTGCCTCTTTACTTCCTTCTATGGGAGAAACAAATGTACAAACAGCCAACGCTGAACAATTATCTAATGTGAAAACTGGATATGTCAAAGTCGATCAAGTAGCCTTACATACAAAAGATAACGCAAATAGCTCATCAATTGATACAATTCGCTTTAATACGAAGGTAAACATACTTGAAACAACTAATGGCTGGTATAAAGTATCTGTTAATAATAAAGTAGGTTACGTACAAAAAGATGCTATTCTACTAAAAAACAAACTTCAATCTAATAATCAATACATCGTTAATGCCAATGCATTAAACGTTCGTTCTGAACCTAATTTAGAATCTTCAATTTTAGATGTATTACCAAATGGGAAATTCGTTACCATTCAAGAAGAACAAGGCGAGTGGTATAAAATTTTACATAATGGCAAAACAGGTTACGTACAAAAAGCATTCGTATCTAATGGTTCACAGCCTTTAGTAAAAGGCATCACAGTTCAAACTAATACGAAATACACAGTTGCAACACCTAAACTTAATGTACGTGGCAACGCTAGTACAAGTGGTGCACTACTTGGTTCATTACAAAATGGTACACAAATACAAGTAGTGGAAACTGTAGGAACTTGGTATAAAATTCGTTTTGGCACAGGATACGGATACGTGGCAAAACATTATGTGGTGCAAAATCAAATGCAATCACAAGCTCAAACGGCTCAACCTACTTCCATTCCAGCAGTTTTCAAATTCCCTACTCAAGGAAGAATTAGCTCAACCTTTGATATACGTTGGGAACAAATGCATTATGGTATAGATATTGCGGCTCAAGGTAATGTCTCAATCCAGGCGGCAGCTGCAGGTAAAGTTGTGAAATCATATTATTCAGCTAGCTATGGCAATGTTGTGTTCATCGCCCATCAAATAAACGGGAAATTATATACAACAGTCTATGCACACATGAAAGATCGCACTGTACAAGCTGGTGATCAAGTACAAGCTGGACAATTAGTAGGTCATATGGGAAACACAGGTCATTCATACGGGCAACATCTTCATTTTGAATTACACAATGGAGAATGGAATTTTGAAAAAACAAATGCAGTAAACCCACTGCCATATTTAGTTAGGTAAATTGTATGCAACGCAATATCAATATACCTCTCTTAATTGAATACTTCGCCTTTTTAGGTTTAATCTGTTGTTTAATCATTTACAATACAAACACTGTATTTTTATCTATTATCATTGCTTTTGTTACTTTAGAAATTATGATGGAATCCTTTCAAGTACAACTAAAACAAAAAATTGCTCATATATATAATGCCATCTTTCTATTAAGTGCCCTAATAACAAATATTATTAGTAATGGTTTTTATTTATCTACCGTATTTCCTGTATTCTTTATGGCTGTTTTATTATTCATAGCTAGATACATTCATGTCCCTAATACCAAAAAACACGAACAAGAAGCTTAGAAAGAGGAGACACTGTGTACCGATCTTTCAAAGATAATCCGATAAAATATATATTGAATTTATACACAAAAATAAATACTTTTTTTGGTATACAAGGAAGTAATACGGCACAATTTCTCCTTTATGGAATGTTATTTCTCGTCTTAATTGCGTTCTCCTTGCTTTACTAATAAAAAAAGGATCTCACATAAACTTGAGATCCTTTTTAATTTATATAGAAAATGCTCTTTATCCGCAAGCATATTTTTCATAAATAAAGCTAAGATTATATTTTTTCTCTAAGCTCATTCTTTGTTCATCATCACACCAATAGAACAGAATATCATGAATTGTTGCATAACGCTTATTTTTAAGAAATAGTTTAAAGAATGATGGTAAACAATCATGTAATTGTATAAATATATAATTGCGTAATATTTCTTCTTTATATTCAATGCCCTTACAAATATACAATAATTCTTCACAATAATACGCATGTTGTGGAACTTGAATCATTTCGAAAAATGGCACATATGATAATAGTTTTCCGATGAAATGATCATATCGATCCATTATTCCTATCGTCATGTGCTCCATCATATCTTTCATTACATATAAATAATCATCTACATGAGTAGTCTTGAGTGGGTCTAATCGATCTGAAATTTGAGAAAGTACAGCTCTTTGACAAGCTAACACCGCTTGACTAGGTCCATAGTATGATAGGAAGTCTGTACACTTACGATATTTTCGTAATAAGTCATGTGTATATAAGTCATATACAAAAGTATTACAATACATTGCTAGACTCATCATATCACTATTTAATTGCTCTTTTGATAGAGATTTAGCTCTCTTACACATATAAAAGAATGTAAATTCTAATACTTCTTTATGGGATAATAAATGTTTACAGTCCGTTATACATTTCTCATTAAATTTAACTCTATCCCAAATTGCTACATCCTCATCAGTTAATTCACCAATACGATATTTAATAATTAAATAGTTTAAAGCAACCGCTTGTGTCAAAAGATCCCACGTTTCATATTCCAATGAAGTGTGAACAAACTCAGCTAGGCCTTGAGTTACCATAAAAGTATTTGCTTCTTCATACCAGCCAATCTCTTGGCATAAACGAAGAATACGTAATAAAGTTGGAATTTCATCTTTATGAAACTGTGGTAAATTTTTTGCTTTATCCATTCCATATACGATAAATGCCGCTAAATTTTCTTCTTTATAAAATTCTTTTTCTTTCCACACTAATATAGTTCTTTCTTTCCCTTCACCTTTCGGATGACAAGGTACAAGTAAAGAAAATAATTCAGCGAAATTATTTGGTTCTATATATGTATCTGTAACCAAATTCCAATTTGGATCGCGCTGTATAGCCCTCATATAATTCCCCTTCCCTTTTGTCTACATAGGAAATATTAATCCATTATTACATCATTAACAATAAATATTGTTATATTCGAAATCTATCATAATACTTATATCTATCAGTATATCATTTTTTCTCTTATTTAAAATTAGGAATGACAAATTTAAATAAACTGTTGAAATTACTAACTGTATACTTATTATATAATGGCTCAGATACATCATGCTAACATATTAGCTTAACCCTATATACTAGAATAATGTATCTGATTTTTATACGTAACTTATTCCACTAATTAAAGTCTCACTTCATTCCGTATGCTCTGATATTTCACTTAAAGCAAATCCCGCTTGATCATCTGCCGATTCTTTTATAGCTAAATCTCCTAGTGCTAACATCCCAACGAGTTGACCACTCTCAACTACTGGCAATCGTCTAATTTGATACTGTGCCATTAACTCTGTAGCCTTTTCAATAGGTTCATCTGGAGAAACTGAAACAATGTTTGTTGTCATTACATTTGTAATTTTATTAGATCCAGGATGTTTCTCAGCAATCCCTCGAACAACTAAATCTCGATCCGTAACAAGACCAACAACTTGCTCATTTTCAACAACCGGAATCAATCCAATCGATTCTTCTTTCATCTTTACAGCAGCCTCATATACATTGTCTAGCGGTGTACAATGTACAACATCAGTACTCATAAAGTCTCTCACTCGTGTCATTTTTGTCTCCTCCTTTTTATACATACCATAGCTTTTCCTAAATCCCTTTATTTATTTCAGGAAAATCAGTTGATAAAGGAGGATTCCACAAAATAAAAAAAGAGTCAGCATATTGCTGACTCTTTTTTTTATGACCCGTACGGGATTCGAACCCGTGTTACCGCCGTGAAAGGGCGGTGTCTTAACCACTTGACCAACGGGCCATGGCTCCGCAGGTAGGACTCGAACCTACGACCGATCGGTTAACAGCCGATAGCTCTACCACTGAGCTACTGCGGAA
>NZ_JAEHBI010000042.1:0-48096 GCF_016483705.1 Bacillus cereus group sp. N6 | reverse complement strand
ATTTTTTTTCATGTTTTCAAATCGGAAACATGTATTTGGCCTGCTTTTTTGTCTGAAAAAGCTGAGTAGTTACGTTTATATTTCCAATCGACACGTCTTTTTGATAATCATTTATCACTAATTCTAATACATTCATAAATCTCTCTTTATGCAATGCTAGTTCCGTATCACTATATACTAACGGATTCGCATCAAAATGAATCATTAGCTCATTTTGATCAAAACGTTTATATACATTTATCGATAAATCATCGACTGGTCCTGCTGATAAATTATGTGTAATACCACGATTCCCAGCAAAATTAAGCCCATAATCAAAAGGCATCACATTCACTAACGGCCCGTATAACCTTTGATTTTCACCTAGTAACTTTAAGTCTCTTCTTAATTCCTCATGACGGTATTTATGATGACGACGTACTTCTCGAATCTCTTTAGAAACTTGCTGTATGCATTCCGCAAGAGTTATATTTGGAGTTACTGTAATACGAAGTGGTACTAAATTCATTACCATGCTCGGTGTATAAATAGATGCAGAACCGAGACGCCCCATCATTGGTAAACCTAAAACAATATCATTTGCACCTGTTAATTTATGCATGTAAATACTTGTTACAGCTACAATAAATTCCGGCCAACTTGTTAAAGAAACATTAATATCTTCTAGTAAAGTTTTCGTGCTAGAACTGGATAAATAAGCTGTTTCTCGTAAAAATCCATTTGATGTTCTCGGCGCTCGTTCTGCTAAACTTATGACATCCGGTTCATCTGCAAATTTTTCTAACCAAAAAGTACGATCTTCTTGAAATTGTTTAGACTCACGATACTCCATATCTTCTTGTACAATTTTTGCAAGAGAACCAAATGGCTTTTCATTCTTTCTTGTTTCTTCTATAAGTGATGTACACTCTTTCGCTACCTTTTGGCTTAGAAGTGAAAATCCATAGCCATCCATCACAATGTGATGGATGCGCTGATACCAAAAGAAACGATTATTTTCAACTTGAATAAGTGCTTCAGTAAATAAAGTATCTCTTTTCAAATCGACTGGCATAGATAAATCATTTTTCATCCATACTTTAGCAGCTTCTTCAGGATTTTCTTCTTTACGAACGTCAATAAAATACATATGAAACTGTAATTCTTCAATAACTTGCCATGGACCAATTTCATCCTCTTCGAAGCGAACATGTAGTGCTTCTGCTTCTGTTACAACTTTACGTACTGCTAATTGGAAAATTTCTTGATTAATATTTCCGTTTATTTCAACATATTCCCCAGTATTATAAATCGGATTAAGCGGATCTAATTGCTGTGCAAACCACATACCAGTCTGCGCAGATGATAACGAATGACGAACCTTTTGACTATTAGGCATTCTTTACTACCCCTTTATTATGTAGTCTATTTGTTACAGCACCTGTGCTGTCTGTGAAGATAGTAAACTGTACCAATCGGAAACAGTTGGACGTTCTGCTAAATCTGCAAAAGTTATTTCTTTCCCTTCACGACGCCACATCTCTACTAAACTCATAATTCTGACCGAATCAAGTCCTCTATTTAGTAAGTCCTCATCAATATCAATACTCTCTACTGGCTCACGAAGTAGTTGTGCAACTAGTTCATGCACTTCCTGTAAAGTGATTCCTTCACTCTCATCACTTTTTACACTTTGTAAATCTTTTAACAGTAAGTTTGTTGATGTCGTTACTGCACATCTATTAGATGCATACTCCAATGCTTGTTTATGATGGTCTATTGAAAAATCAGCAACTGCATCTGCTACAAAAAATGATTCTATACCATCCATAAATGCTTCGCAAGCTGTTAAAAGGCAGCCGATATGCGCATAAATACCGCAAATAATAAGTTGATCTCTTCCCTGTTCATTTAAAATTTCTAATAGATTTGTCTTTTTAAATGCACTATATCTCCATTTTGTTAAGAATATATCATCTTCATTAGGAGTAAGTTCATCGACAATTTTCTTTTTATCTGGTCCAGCAGGAATACCGTCACCCCAGAAGTCTTGTAATAATCCACGTTGTTCTAACGTTTGTCCACCTGGTTGTGCAGTATAAACAACTGGTATACCAAGTTCCTTACATTTTTCTCTTATCACCTTAATATTTGAAATGAGTTCTACTTTGGGTGATTCTTTATCGCTATATGCATCAAGAAAATATTCTTGCATGTCATGGATTAAAAGAACCGCACGTTTCGGATCTGGCATCCAGTTCACTTTATTTTTTGGTAGTTCTGATTCAACTGGCATTTTGTATACTGAAATAGATGGGATAGCCATCTAATCACTTCCTTCCAATTTTTATTTTTTTATCGCTTTACCGTAATAAGTTTTTCCGTAATGACTTTACGTAACTCTTTTTTGCTTACCTTTCCAACACCTGTTTGCGGGAATGAATCAATAAATTCAATTCGATCTGGAATCTTATAAGCCGCTATACCCCGTTCTCTTAAAAACATTTTTAATTCACTTACTGTCGGAGCTTGTCCACGAGCTATTACAAACGCACAAGTACGTTCTCCTAAATAATCATCAGGCATTGATACGATGGCTACATCATGTACTGCATCATGTGCTAATAAATGATTTTCAACTTCTTCCGCAGCAACTTTCTCGCCACCACGGTTAATTTGATCTTTATCCCTACCTTCTACAATGATGTAACCTTGTTCATTTACTTTTACAAGATCACCTGTGCGATAAAATCCATCCTTTGTAAATGATCGTGCATTATGCTCTTCTGCTTTATAATAGCCACGAATTGTATAGGGCCCTCTTGTTAATAAACTACCTACTTCACCAGGTTTTACATCGTTATCATTTTCATCAACAACCCGTACTTCATCGAATGTAGACATCGGTCTACCTTGTGTATGAATAATGATTTCTTCCGGATCATTTAATCTCGTATAATTTACTAACCCTTCTGCCATACCAAACACTTGCTGTAACGTACATCCAAATGTAGGGCGAATACGCTTCGCAACTTCGGCACTAAATTTCGCACCACCTACTTGAATCACTTCTAGGCTCGATAAATCGTTATTACGGGAAGATGCAGCATCAAGCCAAATCATTGCTAATGGTGGAACGAGCGCTGTAATCGTTACTTTTTCTTTTTCTATAAGAGCAAATGCCTCATCTGGGCTCCCTCCAGTTGCTAACACTACTTTTCCACCCGCATAGAAAGTTCCAAATGTCCCTGGAGAACTCATCGGGTAATTGTGTGCTACTGGAAGAACTGCCATATAGACACTTTCTGCATTTAAATTACAAATTTCAGCGCTAACACGTAAACTATAAATATAGTCATCGTGTGTTCTAGGAATTAATTTAGAAAGTCCTGTTGTCCCTCCTGATAATTGGAGAAACGCAACATCACTTGGCTGAACTTCTGGTAATGGAACGGGATCTATATACAGATCACTTATGTTCACAAACTCTTCTTCTTCTCCCACTACAATTACATGTTGTAAAGTTGGTACTTTCTCTTTCACTTCTCTTGCTAGTTTTCGATAATCAAAGCCAAGAGCCTTATCTGAAATAACGTAAGCACTCGCCTCACCAAACTCACAAAAATAACTAATTTCACTGCTTCGATGTGAAGGTAGTGCAAAAACAGGAAGTGCTCCAATTCGAAATAGCGCAAAGCATATTTCGAAAAACTCGATAATGTTGGGTAACTGTATTACAACCCGGTCCTCTTTCTTTATTCCTAAATTCAGTAAACCTGAAGCTAAGCACTCTACTTTTTTATCAAGCTCACTATACGTTATATGCGTATTACCACTTACAACTGCAATTTCATCTCCATGCTTTTCAGCACGTTCTCTTAACAACGAACCAAATGTTTCTCCAAGCCAACATCCTTCTTCTCGATAACGATTTGCAAATTCTTCTGGCCATTCCGTGAAACCTGCTAACATTCTTTCTTCCCCCTATTTTTCATTCAGCGAATTATCACTTAACCCTAGAGCCTTCAGCATTGTTTGGAACTTAGCTGATGTTTCTGCTAACTCATCTTCTGGTTTTGACTCAGCAACAACTCCCGCTCCTGCATATAAACGAAGTGTATTTTCTTGCACTTCAGCACAGCGAATTGTAACAATCCATTCACCATCTCCATTTAAATCGCTCCATCCTAGCATTCCTGTAAAGAATTCACGGTCAAATGGTTCAATTTTTTGAATCGCCTCTCTCGCTTCTTCCATCGGTGTTCCGCAAACTGCTGGCGTAGGATGAAGAGCAATTGCTAATTCCAAAGAAGTAGTATTCGGATCCTTTAGTTCACCTTTCACTTCAGTAGACAAATGCCACATCGCTTCACTATGAATAACGGATGGTTTTTCCGGAACATGTAATGTATGACAGTATGGACGAAGCGCAGCAGCAACCGCTTCCACTACTACCGCATGTTCATGTAAATCTTTCGGAGAAGAAAGTAATTCCTCTACTCTTCTCTTATCTTCTACTGGATCATCACTACGTGGTCTTGAACCAGCTAACGGATTAGAAATAACTTGCATACCATTACGTGAAACGAGTAATTCAGGACTTGCTCCAATTAATGTTTTATTACACTCGTTTTCATCTTCCGGTAAATTCACAGCAAATGTATAACCACGCTTATTATGCTCTGCTAATTCTCGAAGAAGTTTTTGCTTATCAATCTTTTCGGAAGATTCAACATCTAATGATCTGGATAGAACGATTTTCTTTAAATCGCCGTCCTGTATTTTTTTGATCCCTTGCTTTACACCATTCATATAAACTTCAGGATCTGGTACAGGCGTCATTTCAAATGCCAGTTTCTCATTTCGTTTTATCTCATTTGTTGTCTCTAACTGTAAACGCTCAGTAATTCTACTATGTTCTGGTACGATAAGTTGAACTTCTTTTCTACGATCAAAAGGCAAAGCACCAACAACGATAGGATTCGGATTTCCAGCTTGTTTTGCATTACGTAATACCGCTTGTACAAGTTCTATAAAACTTTCAATTTCATGATGTTTTACTGTAGTAAACTCTCCTTCTGTCAATATCGTTCGAGTTGGTGAAGCAAAAAAGAACGAAGATTCAGTTTTATAATCTTCTAATAATTTTTCCGACAGTTCCTTTACGGCTATAAGTTCATTCATAGTATTAAAACCTCCTGAATTTTTTATTAAACTCCTAATGTAGCTCCGCCATCGACACATAAATTGTGCATTGTAATATGACTCGCTTTATCAGAGGCTAAAAACAATACTGCTTCAGCAATTTCTGAAGGTTGTGCGATTTTTTGTAACGGAATACCGAGTCTATATGTATTTTGAGAACCAGCAATTATATTTTCAGCTCCATTCTCATCAGCCCATAATAATCTTTGCATTTCAGTTTCAGTAGAACCTGGAGAAACTAAGTTACAGCGAATATTGTATGCTGCAAGTTCTAACCCTAAACATTTCATAAACATCGTCGTTGCAGCTTTTGATGCAACATACGCAGCCATCTCCATTCTCGGAGTATTTGCCGCATTTGAGCCAACTGTAACAATTGCCCCTGACTTTCTTTGCATCATATATTTACTTACTGCTCGGCACATATAGAAAACTCCTGTAGAATTTACAGAGAATGTTTTATTCCAATCTTCATCACTTAAAGAGTGAATCGCTCCCATACGTAAAACCCCTGCAACATTTACTAATATATCTATCGGTGCTATATCATTTTCAATCCGTTCTACTACTTCTTCAACAGCGGCACTATCACTCACATCTAAACGAAACGTTTTCACACGTGTTTCATTTAATTCATTTTGATTTAAGAGTACGTTTAACCCCTCTTCAGTTTGATCAGCCCCAATAACTGTAGCTCCTCTTTCTAAAAACATGTTTGCTACAACACTACCTATACCTTGCGCTGCACCAGTTACTAAAACCGTTTTCCCATCAAATTCCCCTATGTTCATTTCCTCTATCCTTTCATATAAAAATTAATCCAGTTTAACATCATTAATGATAACGATTTTCATTATCACTGATGATGTAAAAAATAATACACTTACTAAACTAATTGGTCAAGTGTACTTTTCATCAAAATATTATTCATTGATAATGTTTTTCATTTAACATTCTTACAGCTAAATGATAATCTTTCTCAATAAACTTGTCAACCTATTTTTATTTTTCAGATAAAATATTTTGGTGATTCTCAATACAATTACATCTAAAAGCATTAATAAGTACTTACATTACACATTTAATTCATACTCCTCTTTTTAAACTTGTAGAAGACTAACTGTAGATACCTTCATTTACAAAGCCTTATCAAAAGCTCAAGTATATATTTTCTCAACATTTTTCTGAAAATACCGAGAAAATATATCTTGCAATTATTGATGTATGTCTTGTTTATATTTTAAGATTTAATACGTATTTCGGATATAATGTATCATTTTTTAATATTCCAATATAATCCAATTGGGTATTTCACTCGCTTTTTTGTCTCGAAAATCCCAAAGATTATATAACCTCCTTGCAATCATTCATAAAAAAAACACCCTATTTAATAGGATGCTTTTTCGTATTTATAGTGTGATAGAAGATTTATATACTTATGCTACGCTGCTATACTCTTCTTCTTGTTCTTTTTTCTGCTTAGGTGCTTGAATTAAAATTGCGATAACAAATGATACGACACATAATACACCGATCACCATGAAGGTTGGTTTGAATCCACCTAGAAGTGCACCGATAAAGGAACCTGCAAGTGCTCCAAATCCAAATCCTTGATACACAATTCCGTAGTTCTTACTATGGTTTTTCATACCGTAGAAATCACCAACGATAGCTGGGAAAATAGTGATATTTCCACCAAAGCAAAACGCTACGCTTGCTACACATACGAAGTAGATACCATAATTTAAATCTACGAAACTTAAAACCAAGACTGAAGCTGCCATAACAACAAATGTACCAGTAACGATTTTTAAACGGCCGATTTTATCTGATAACGGTCCTAAAATAATACGACCTAATGTATTGAAGATTGCAACCATAGCCACCGCATTAGCTGCTGTCGCTGCGCTAAGCTCTACAAGTTGAACACCAATGTCTTTTACCATACCAATTAAGTATAAGCCACTCATACATGATGTAAATAACATAATAAATAATAAGTATACTTGTTTTGTGCCTAACATTTCTTTCGTTGTATATTCCTGAGTTTTTGTTTCATGAACTGCTCCTTGATCTGCAGCTTGATGGATTAAACAAGCGCCAAATACAATCATAGCTGTAACAATTAAACCCCAGTATATAAATGCTTGTGATACACCAACTGATTCAATTAACTGTGCGTTAACATATTTAAAGATTAAGCTACCCGAACCATATGCAGAGACAGAAATACCAGCAATTAAACCTTTACGCTTTGGAAACCACTTTATTAAATTGGATAGTGAAGTGATATATGCTGTACCATCTGCATAACCTACAACAACCCCTGCTAGTACATAAAGCAATATTAATGAGGAAGCTTGTGAACTAAGTATTAATCCTAGTCCTAATGCTAGTCCAGCTATCATAATAAGTTTACGAAGTCCCCATTTTTCTTGCAATTTACTCGCAAATAAAGTCGAAAACGCTAAGGAAAGACTAGTAATTGAGAAAGTTATAGCAACTGCGTTAAGACTCCAACCGTATTTACTAACTAAAGGCTGATTAAATAAACTCCATGTATAAATCGTTCCAAGTCCCATTTGTACTATGACTGTACCAAGGACAACAAGCCATGGATTAACATTTGATTTTTTCATACCTTTCCGCCTCCTCTTTCTATTTCAATGCTATTCGCTAAATTTTCTTTTTTTATGTTCATATTGGCCACCTCATTTGATTTAACACCTTCATTGTATAAGATGTTTCCGTTTATGTAAGCACTTACAAGATAGAGCGTCAAAAATATGGAATCAGTTACAGAAAACGAAGGACGAAATACAAAAACGAATTATTAAATACGTAAGTAGCTATTATAATGTTTTGCATCAGTACGACTTACAGCTGTTTTATCATCTCTCTTTATAAAAATTATGCCTCAAGTTATACGATACCTATATTGCAATATTTTGATTTCCTTATACAAACAGAAAAAAACTATTTTCACACTACAATGCACTTTATTTTTTATAAAATAAAAAATATTTTATTGATAAACAAAACTAAATATTCACTAATATATCTATACGTGGTTTAATATATATAATAAAAAATATTTCTGTCTTTAATGAGGAGGTACTATGAAAGCAAACGTAGGGGATACTATACTTTTTCAACGAAATAATTTAAAGATTACAGGATCTGTATTAAAACTTTATACTGAATCGGTCTTAGTTGAAATTACAAATGTAAGCGGTGGTACTTTTGAATTTGATCGAACGATTGTAAATCATAAAAACTATAAAATTTTAAATACGAATACATAAAACAACAAAAAATAGCCCCTGCTCACCAGCAGGGGCTATTTTATATGAAAATACTTCATTAGTTTATATATCCTAAAACACTTACAATCTTACTCGCTTTTAAATTATTAATATGATAATAAATTTCTAAACCTCTTCTCTCAGCTCGTAACACTTTACCTTTCATTTTTGATAAATGTTGCGAAACAGTCGATTGTGGAATATTTAGTAATTCTGTTAATTGTGTTACATTACAAGTTTTTCTCGTACTTAATTCATTTACAATTTGTAATCGGATTGGGTGCGCCATAATTTTCAAAATATCTACATCTTCTTCTGAAACTAAACTTTTTCTCATTTCACTCGTATATGTTGTCATAAGACATTCCCCTTTTATATGAATTCCTCTTATTTAGATCTATTTCCAAAATATTTAAAACTCCGATGTGAAACCTTTATATAAAAATAATAGAATTTTAAATTTTTAAAAACAGAACGAAATACAATTCACTTTATTTATTTGGTACATACACATAATACAATGTTAATATGTGCTCTATGTGAAGTTAGCATATATTTATAATGAAGATTTTTCAAACAATTCACATCTAACTATATACTCCCTCCTAACACTATCCAGTGATTTTAACATATTTTAGGCGTTTGTATATACTATCTACAAAATAAATGTTGTTTAGGGGGATTTCAAATGCCAACAATGTTACAAGAAGAAGTTGAAGAAGCTCGTGAAACATATGTCAGTCGTATCATATTAGTCAGTGGATCAGCTTTATTTTTAGTAGGTGGTGTTATATCGGCAATTTCGGCTTTTAAAGCTTATAATCGTTTGGAAAATACACCGCCTTCTCCAGATAACTCGTAGGTGAATTGTTTTATATTGAATAACAAACAAATGCCACCTCTATTAAGAGATGGCATTTGTTTTATCATAAGTTCTATACTAGAAACCCGCAAAGAATGCTTTAAGTATGAACTACACTTGAACTTACTTCACCACAAACCTCGTCTGACTACACCCATCCTTCTGCTTCGTTACTTCTAATACAGCCGGCATTGCGTTTTTCAGCTCTTGAACGTGTGAAATGACACCGATAAATCGGCCTGATTTTTGTAAGTCAATTAAGGCGTCAACTGCTTTTGTTAATGATTCCTCATCTAAAGAACCAAAGCCTTCGTCGATAAACATCGTTTCGATGGAAATACCGCCTTCATACGCTTGAATGACGTCTGCCATTCCGAGCGCTAAACAAAGTGATGCATTAAATTTCTCGCCACCAGATAATGTTTTTACATCGCGTGTTTGGCCAGTATATGCGTCGTATACATCTAAGCCTAATCCACTTTGACGATTTCTCTTTTCAACTCGTTCACTTCGTTTTAAATAAAATTGTCCATTTGATAATTTACGTAAGCGTTCGTTTGCAATTTGAACAATTTGTTCTAAATACTCAATTAAGATGTAACGTTCAAATGATATACGGCTTTCGTTATCGCCTTTCATTACTTCATATAAGTCAACAAGTTCCTGGAAAGCTTTTTCTTCCTCATGAATTTGTTCATCAATACGCCTAATATTTTCATGTAAATCAGAAATATATGTTACCGCATTTTGCGCACGTTGACGTTTTTCTTTAATGATATCAAGATTGATTTCTAAATCTTTTATATGTTCACCTAAAGCTGTAATATCCATATACTCTTTATCTTTTAATTCAGCACGTAACTCTTCAATTTGTTTTGCAAGTACTTCAAGAGATGAATAATAGCTTTGAATTTCTTTTTGTAACATATCCCTCTCAGCATCACTTAATTTAGCTTCTTTATACGTAATTTGATCGGTAAATCCGCTCTGCTCAAGCTCTTTCATAAAGCGCGTAAACGTCTCTTCTTTCTTCAATTTTGTACTTTCAAATTGATTAGAAGCACTTTCCTGTTCTGCTTGAATACGTATATTTTCATTTTGCCAATGTTGATACGCTTCCTGCACTTTCTTCCATTCGTCCTCCATTAATTTGAGTTCATGCATAGCTTGGTCAAACTGGACTTTCCAAGCTTGGACTGTTTGTAAGTTTTCAGGAATATTTTTCTTATCATGTTCATATGACGTACGAAGCTGCATACACTCCATTTCTGTACGGTGCTGTACTGTTTCTACCTCACGCTTTTGTTTCTGAAGTGCATCTACTTTTTCTTCTACACTCTTTATATTCACAGCAGTTTGCTTACGCGTTTCTTCACTCGCTTTTAGCGTATTTACTTCAGTTGCTAATTGTTTTCCTTTTTGAACAAGTGCACTGTATGTTTCAACTAATTCCTCTGAGCGATAGCCTCGCTTCTTAACCTCCTCTATTACCTGTTCATATTGTAGGTGATAGAAATTCCATTTCTCCTCTAATTGAACATGTAATTTTTCAGCAACATTTTTCTTTTCTCTTAAATCATTTAACTCTTTTTCATCGATCGCATTACTTTGCTCTGTAGCTTTTTTCGGATGGTTCGTACTACCACATACTGGACAAGATTCGCCATCATGTAGATGAAGAGCTAATATACCAGCTTGTTCACTTAACCAGCGACGTTCCATATTTTCATATGCGTTAACTGCCAATCGCATCTTATTATATGCCGCTTCTTTTTCTTTCTCGAATTTTTGCTTTTCTTGCCAAACATCATATGCTTGCTTTAAAACTTTGGCATCTTCTCGCATATTCGTTAGTTCCTCTACTTTAGCTACATATTGCTCAAGTGCTCGTTCTAATTGCTGTAATTCATCAGACATTAGCTGTTTTTGATTTGTATGCTCATCTAATTGTCGATCTAAGTTTTGCATACTTTCTTTTAATTTCCCTATTTGAATTTCTGCATTTTGTAAATTCAACTGTTTCTCAGCTAATGATGCAATAATCGGTTGTAACTCTTCTAATCTTTGAACAAGTTTTTTTGCATTTTCTCTCTCAGGTTCTTTATTCTTTACCGCTTCATATTTCTCCTGAGCAAGTTCAAAGCTTTTCGTTACATTTTCTTTTTTAGCGATTATTTGTTTTAATAAACTTTCAGCCTTCTGCTCATTTTGCATTGCTTCTTCGTACCATTGTTCAAATGGTAATAAGCGCTTCGCTTCTTCCGCACGTTTAAAAGATTTTTCTTTCATTTCAATAACTGTACGATTTTCTTGTAAAGTGTTATATTTCTCATTCTTTTGTTGTAAATCTATAAATTTCTCATTTATGGATTTCGCTGCATGAAAACGTGTTTCAGCATCCTTTAATTGCTTCGTTTGAACATCTTGTTCTACTTGTAATTGCTCCACCTCTGCCTTATACACATCTGTTTCTTGTTCTAATGCTTCTACTACTTGATGCGTGTTTACATGTTCTTGTTCCACCAATGTCTCTAATAATGCTCCATCGCGGATTGGTAATTTGAAAACATTACGGAAGTATAGCTCTCGCTCTTTCTGTTTTTCTTGTAAAACGTCTTTCCATTGTTTTCGTTTTTGATCAAGTAACTCACGCATTAACTTATAACGATCCGTTTTAAAAATACGACGTAAAATTTCTTCTTTGTTTTCTGTCTCAGATGTTAATAGTTTTCGGAATTCCCCTTGTGGTAACATAACAATTTGGCTAAATTGATGTTTACTTAAACCAATTAAATCTTCCACTTTTTTATTTACATCCGTTACATGGAAACGATCAACAGCTGGAACATTCTCTTCATCAATCACTTCATATAGTTCTACTGCATGTCCCGTAATTGTCTTGTTCCCTTGTTTTTTATGTCCAAGTTGTCGTTTTATTTCATAACGTTTCCCTTTTAACTGAAAGGTTAGTTCTACACTTGTATACATATTATCATCAGCAAATTGACTGCGAAGCATGCTCGTATCACTACGTTCTTCTCCGCTTGCCTCACCATATAACACATAACAAATCGCATCAAAAATCGTTGTCTTTCCAGCTCCTGTATTCCCAGAAATGGCGAAAATACGATGATCTCCAAGATCATTAAAATCGATTACTTCTTTCTGTTTATATGGCCCAAATGCTGTCATAATTAGTTGAATCGGTCTCATCCTCGTTCACCTTCCCGTTCTTGCACTGTTTGTAGTACTTCTACAAATAGACGTTCTTTCTCTTCTGATAAATCTAAGCCTTTCATTTCTTTATAAAAAGCCTTTAATAACGATAAATCATCCGTTTTATGTCTTGAAACAGTTACTTCATTTGACTCTGTGAACTCTCGTCTTTGAATAGATCTTTCAACATGCATTGCATTTGGATATACAGATCGTATTTTTTCCATTGGCTGCAAGACAGGATTTTCATCTAATAATTTTACAAACACATAATCTTCACTTACTGGATGTTGTAATAATTCATCTATTTTCGCTTCTACTGTTCGCATTTTACGACGTGGTGCAAGTAACCTTTTTTCAATTGTTGCTTCACCTTGCTCGTCCAGTTCCACAATATAATATCCTTTTTTATGTTTTTCTTCAGAAATAGAATATGCAAGTGGAGAACCTGAATATCGAATTGTCTCATTACGTACAAAATGCGCTTGATGTAAATGTCCAAGCGCTGTGTAATGAAACTTATCAAAATAATGACTATTTACGTATTCAGCACCACCAATTGAAAGTGGTCGTTCTGCATCACTTGTATTCTCTTCCGCTTCTCCCGCAGAAGTTACGAATGCATGACCAACAAATACGTGTCTTGCTTCTTTATCCATTGTTTCAGAAAGCTCATTCATAAAAATACGCATCGCATCATCATGAGAACGTACATCTTCGTTTTTCAAAACATGTCTAACTATGCTTGGATCCGCATATGGAACGAGATGGAAGTGAACCTCGCCATATTCATCATTTAATATAATTGGCTCATATGGAAATTGAAATTGTCCCACAATAAATAATCCTTGTTTCTTCATTAAACTACTTCCAAAATGAATACGATCTGGACTATCATGGTTTCCTGCAACCGCAATAACTGGTGTTTGTAAATCAATGACTATTTTTTGTAAAACATCATTTAATAAGTCTACTGCTTCCGTAGGTGGAATTGCTCGGTCATATAAATCCCCTGCAATAATTACGGCATCTGGTTTTTCTTCTTCAACAGCTTGTACAAACTGATCTAATACAATCTTTTGATCTTCAGTCATATACACGCCATGAACGAGCTTTCCTAAATGCCAATCCGCTGTATGAAATAACTTCATAGTTTCCTGCTCCTTTTAATTTACTGATTTTAGTGATACGAGTTGATAGTTTATTGTAGTTTTTCCGTTTTCCCACTCTAACTTTTGTATCATTGCACTACCAATTCTTTCTTCATTTGATTTATATAAAGGCAATATTTCTTGAACTGTAAATAAGTGATAACCATCCAATTTTAATTGAAATATGTTTTCTTCTATATGTAATCTTACTTCTTTTTCATTTGAAATAATTTTTGTGTGCATCTCAAATTTCATGACAGATACAACCCCTTTTTCTAATCTCTACACTATTAATAGTATATTGGCTATGCAAGATTGACAAGTAAATACACGGCAAAGTACACACTTTTCTACCGCTATATGTTTTTTATTTTTATATATAATACGGTATGTGAAATTTTATTTATTGTAAAAATAAAAATGTCTAATGTGACATCTTTATTTTTGTATAAAGTCTTTCATTACATAATATAAAACTGTAATGAAAACGATCGCTACAAAAAATGAAAATACTGCGATAATGTACCCATCCTTATTTAATAAAATGCAAAAAGAAATAGATATGATAAAAATCGGAAATACAAGTCGTACTTTATCCTTCACTTCCTCTGTCGTATCTGTATGATGAAAATACTGCGTTATCCCTATCATTAAAGAAGACAAAATAATCACCGACAATAGTAAAGGTCCTGGCATTCCGATTTCTCCTTTCTCTATTTCTAATGAAAAGCAATTTTTCTTTCATCATAATCACTTCAAATACTCTTTTTGAAGTAATTATGCACAATTTACACATATATAATAGCGTGTTTATCATGATAATTTCAAATAATTACAATTACAGTAATGTTGTAATATTCATTTTCAACCTTCAAAATCCTGCAAATATAACTCGTCAAAATATGCAGTGTCGAAATTAACACGCACCGTCAAGTTTAGACAAAATTTATAAAGGACATTTCAGTACGTATCAAGAATTAAGAATAAGAAGATATGTAAGGGAGGATGAATTATGACTGAACACGTTTTATTTTCTGTTAGCGAAAACGGCGTTGCATCAATTACTTTAAACCGCCCAAAAGCACTTAATTCTTTATCTTATGACATGTTGCAACCAATTGGGCAAAAACTGAAAGAGTGGGAAAATGATGAGCGAATTGCGCTTATCGTATTAAAAGGAGCTGGCACAAAAGGTTTTTGTGCAGGTGGCGACATTAAAACTCTTTATGAAGCACGTTCGAATGAAGCTACATTACAGCATGCGGAACGTTTCTTTGAAGAAGAGTATGAAATTGATACATATATTTATCAATATAAAAAACCGATCATCGCTTGTTTAGATGGAATTGTAATGGGTGGTGGTGTCGGTCTTACAAATGGTGCGAAATATCGAATTGTAACGGAGCGTACGAAATGGGCAATGCCAGAGATGAATATCGGATTCTTTCCAGATGTCGGTGCTGCTTATTTCTTAAATAAAGCTCCAGGTTTTGCAGGCCGATATGTTGCTTTAACAGCATCTATTTTAAAAGCTGCTGACGTATTATTTATAAACGCTGCTGATTACTTTATGACATCTGATTCCTTACCAAATTTCCTTACTGAACTTGAAAATGTAAATTGGCATAAAGAAGATGATGTACATACTAATTTAAAAGAAGTTATTCGTACATTTGCAACTGCTCCAAAATTAGAAAGCGAGCTTGCTCCTTCATTAGAAGAAATGAATACTCATTTTGCTTTCGATACAATTGAAGAGATCGTCCATTCATTGGAGAAAGACCAAAGTTCCTTTGCTTTAAAAACGAAAGAAACACTATTATCCAAATCCCCTATTTCGTTAAAAGTAACATTAAAACAGTTTATTGATGGACAAAATAAGTCCGTTGAAGAATGTTTCGCTACTGACCTTGTACTTGCTAAAAATTTCATGAGACATGCAGATTTCTTTGAAGGAGTACGATCTGTTGTCGTTGATAAAGATCAAAATCCGGATTATATATATAAGCAGTTAAGTGATGTTTCAGAAGAAGATGTAAATCGATTCTTCAACTTACTTAACGCATAAGTGGTGGGGCGCCCGTTCATTCGGGATAAACATGAGGCTATATAGTAGTGGAATTTCACTACTATATAGCCTCTTTCTCATTTAATAATTTTTAATAAAATTTAATTTTATTAAATCAAAAATGTGTGCTACACTATTTTTAATCAAATATTCTAAAAATAAAAAGGAGGAGCAACTATGATTGAAAATTATTTTCTTTTCATCATTATGTCTATTTGTCTTATTATTTTACCCGGTCCTGATACTGCAATGGCGACGAAAAATACATTGGTTGCCGGTAAGGTCGGTGGAGTGAAAACAGTGTTCGGTACATGTGTTGCACTTTTAATTCATACTTTAGCAGCAGTAATCGGACTTTCCGCAATTATTGTAAAGTCAGCTCTTTTATTTTCTATTTTCAAGTACGTTGGAGCTCTGTATTTAATTTATATTGGCATTAAAGCCCTTTTAGCGGTAAGAAACAAAGAAGGCTTTGATACGAACGATATATCTTTAAATAATGAAGATGAACACACTTCTTGCTTTCGCCAAGGGTTTCTTACGAATTTATTAAACCCTAAAGTTGCAGTCTTCTTTTTAACCTTTTTACCTCAATTTTTAAATCCAAATCATAATACGTTTATTCAACTTCTCGTAATGGGTCTTACTTACCTCGTATTAACAGTTATTTGGTTCGCTTTTTATATATTTTTAATTGATAAAATTAGTGCTTTTATGAAAAAACCGAGGACGCAACGTTATATTCAAGGCTTAACAGGAATCGTCTTAATTGGCTTTGGTATTAAACTAGCTTTTGAAAAAAATAATTAACAAGATGAAAAACACCACATCTTCAGAGTGGTGTTTTTCATTTAACAACTGTTTTGGCTGTTTACTCTCTATTAAAACCAGCGCTCTGTTACAACTTTTTTACGTGTATAGAATTGAACACCATCTGTACCATTTGTACCTAAATCACCAAAGAATGAAGCTTTATTTCCTGCAAATGCGAAAAATGCCATTGGTGCTGGAACGTTTACGTTTACACCGATCATACCAGCATCGATATTATCACGGAACGTTTGTGCATGTTTACCATTTGACGTATAAATAACCGCGCCATTTGCAAATTTAGATTGATTTGTTAATTTAATACCTTCTTCTAAATCTTTAACTCGTACAATGCTTAATACTGGAGCAAAAATTTCATCTTGCCAAATTTTCATTTCTTGATTTACACCATCAAAGATTGTCGCACCTACAAAGTAACCTTCTCCAACTTCTTCCTTAATTTTGCGACCATCAACTAATAAAGTTGCTCCATCTGCTACACCGCTATTAATATAGCCTAATACGCGCTCTTTATGAGATTCACGAATTAATGGTCCAACATAATTATCTTCGTGGAAACCGTCACCTACTTTTAACTTCTTCGTCTCTGCTACTAGTACGTCGATGAATTCATCAGCAATTTCATCAACTACTGCTACTACTGAACATGCCATGCAGCGCTCTCCACTACTTGCGAATGCAGATCCAATTACACCTTGCACTGTTTTCTCAAGATTGCAATCAGGCATTACAATCGCATGGTTTTTTGCACCAGCTAACGCTTGTACACGTTTCCCGTGTTTCGTACCTGTTTCATACACGTAACGAGCTACCGGCTCAGATCCAACGAATGAAATAGCTTGAATATCTTTACTTTCTAAAATGCTATTTACAACATCTTTTCCGCCTTGTACTAAATTCAATACCCCTTTTGGAAAACCAGCTTCATAGAATAACTCTACAAGTCGCTCTGCTAAAAGTGGCGTTCTTTCCGATGTTTTTAATACGAACGTATTACCGCAAGCAATTGCAAGTGGGAACATCCATAATGGAATCATCATTGGGAAGTTAAACGGTGTAATACCAGCAACAACTCCAATTGGGTAGCGCCAAATCGATCCATCAATGCCGCTAGCAATATTCGGAAGAGCTTGTCCCATCATTAAATTTGGTGCTGATGTTGCAAGTTCTACCGCTTCAATCCCTCGCTGCACTTCACCAGTTGCATCCGTTAATGTTTTACCATTTTCTAGCGTAATGATTTTAGCAAGCTCTTCTTTGTTTTCTTGTAAAAGCTGTAAATATTTATATAATTGTCTTGAACGATTCGGAACTGGTACTTTAGACCATGTTTCGTATGCTGCTTTTGCCGCTTCAACAGCTTTTTCAACATCTTCTTTCGGAGATAGCGGAACGTAAGCGATAATTTTTCCAGTCGCCGGATTCGGAACTGCTTCTACTTCTGTACCAGTAGATTCTACCCACTCACCATTAATATGATTTTTTACTCGTTTAATTTCAGTTGTAATCATTATATTCTCTCCTTTTTTATGATGTATATAAGTCTATTATTTTTGATTAGAAATTAACTGTTCACTAACTTTCTTATATAAAGCAGCCATATCGTTTTCACCATATCCTGCCTCACTTGCTTCTTCATATACGTTTAATAGCATTTCGCTTACTGGTAAGTGAAGTTCGCTTTTTTTCGCTAAATCTACTGCAAATCCTAAATCTTTCTTTAATAAATTCACAGTAAATCCTGGATCGTAGTTTTCAGTTGCAATGAAACTTTTATAATTACGCTCATAAATTCTACTTTGACCGTAACTTACATTTAAAATATCAAACATTTTATCTAAATCCATATTATTCTTTTTCGCTAATGTTAAAGCTTCACTCACACCAGCTGTATAAAAACCAATTAATAGGTTATTAATTAATTTAACTGTTGTGCCACTATCAATCTGCTCACTAACATGGAAAACATTCGCACCTAGTACGCCCATGATAGATTCCGTTTTCTCATATACTTCTTTCGATCCACCAACCATAAACGTTAATGTACGGTTTTCAGCTCCAATTACCCCACCACTAACAGGCGCTGCTAAAAAGTCTACTTTCTTTTCCTTTGCAGCTTCCTCTAACTGTTTGTTTAATTGTGGAGATACAGTACTTGTATCAATTAAAACTACATTCGAGTGGCTATTTTCAAATAATCCTTCTTCCCCAAAATACACCGCTTCAACAGCGCGAGGTGAAGGTAAACTTGTAAAAATCACATCGCATGTTTCTGCTAGTTTTGAGATTGATAAGCCAATAATTCCTCCTTCATTTTCAAAGGAAGCTTCGGCCTCTTTATTTAAATCCACACCGTATACTGTGTAACTCGATTTAACTAAATTTTTAGACATCGGAAGACCCATATTACCTAAACCGATAAAGCCAATCTTTTTCATATCGCTTTCCTCCTATTTACACAATATACTTTCCACGATTTATAATAGCTTTCGCAATTTCTCTCTTTTTTGTAAATACGTTCGTGTATAAAGGCACTAATAATTGACGAATTCCAGCTAAAATTACGTGTCTATCTTGTTCTTCTGTGACAGCCGCTGCAAGTATAGAAATCGCTGCTTCTTCTACTTTACGATAGCCTTCTTCACAAATAACATCAGTTATCATTTGTTTCGTACGCTCTTTCTCTTCACCATTTTTACTAATTGCTTTACTCGTGCGTAAAAATGCTGATTCCATGACGTACACGTCCGTTAACATATTTGATAATACACGTGAATATTCTTGTTCTTGGTCAATTTTTAACCCTGGAGTTTTAGAGAGCGTTTTCAAAGATTGTTTCAACAATTTTTTCGCTAATAAAATGTAACGATGGTTTCTTTCAACATTTGCTACATCAACTTCTACTTCAGTATCTTCAATTTGTTCCATTTGCTTCATTAACATTTTAGCAACTGTTAATCTATTAATTTCGTTCGTTCCTTCAAAAATACGACTAATTCTAGCGTCACGATATAATCGTTCTACCTCGTACTCTTGCATATAACCGTAACCACCATGAATTTGTACAGCTTCATCTACGATATGACCAAGTGTTTCAGAAGCATTTACTTTATTAAGTGCACATTCAATTGCAAATTGAGACATTTTCTTCATAAGATCTTCATCACTCTCATGAATTGCTTCATCAATTACACCTGCTGTACGGTAGGCTGCACTTTCTGCTCCATATGTAGCAATGATCATATTTGCAATTTTCTCTTGAATCATCGTAAAATCTACTAATTCCGTTTGGAACTGTTTTCGCTCTTTTCCATATTGAACCGACAAACCAATTGCTTGTTTTGCTGTTCCAATATTTCCAAAAGCCAGCTTTAGTCTAGCGAAGTTAAGAATATTAAGAGCTACGTGATGCCCTTTTCCAACTTCCCCTAAAACATTTTGAGCAGGGATGACAACATCTTCTAAAATTAGGGTAGCCGTTGAAGAACCTTTAATCCCCATTTTCTTTTCTTCTAGTCCAATGGATACACCTTCACATGTTCTTTCGACAATAAACGCTGTCATTCCTTTATTTGTCTTCGCAAAAACAACGTATACATCTGCCATATGAGCATTTGTAATCCACTGCTTCTCACCATTTAACTTCCAAGCAGTACCATCTTCATTTAATACTGCACTTGTTTTTGCACTTAAAGCATCAGAACCAGCATTTGGCTCAGTTAAAGCATAAGCCCCAATCCATTCTCCAGACGCAATTTTCGGCAAATATTTTTCTTTTTGTTCTTTCGTTCCGTAATATATGTAAGGCAATGTACCTACACCAGCATGTATATTAAAGGAAACACTAAATGCACCAGCGTATCCCATTTTTTCTGCTACAAGCCCTGAAACTGCCTTTCCTAACTCAAATCCGCCGTACTCTTCTGGGACTTCGATACTTAATAATCCAAGTTCTCCAGCTTTCTCAAATAATTGACGAGAAATTTTATAGTTATGTTGTTCTATATTCTCCATTTGTGGAACAATTTCTTGTTTAACGAATTGTTCTGTCGTTTTTGCGATTAAATCTTCATCTCCTGAAAAATCTTCTGGCGTAAAGAAAGTATAATTCACATCTTTATTAAGTGAAAAAAATTCATCCCACGGTAACTTTGTTTTCTCCATCTGAATCCCCCTATCATTTCGGCCTTACTTGCTACTACGTATGCTCGTCTACGATGAGTGGAATTTCTTATTTTTGAAAACAGAAGGCGATGAATTGTCACATCAAGCAGTTCATTTTGCCAAAGATGTATTCTCATCGCCTTAGTTGTTTTATCTATTGATCCTCTGATAATACTGTTTTTGCAATTCCAGTATCTAGTTCTTCAAAGTCATGATATGAAATTGTTTCATATAACTCACTTCTCGTTTGCATACTTGAAAGTGCATCTTTTTGAGAACCTGTTTCCTTAATTAAAGTAAACACATTCTCATATGCTTTCGCTGCAACACGAAGTGAAGTTACAGGATAAATAACCATTTGGAAGCCCATATTTGCAAATTCCTCTGCACTATAATACGGCGTTTTCCCGAACTCAGTCATATTCGCAAGTAAAGGCGTATTTACTTTACTATTAAATAGACGGAACTCTTCTTCTGATTGAAGCGCTTCAGGGAATATTGCATCTGCACCTGCTTTTACATAAGCGTTCGCTCTTTCGATTGCTTCATCTAAGCCTTCTACACCGCGAGCATCTGTACGTGCCACAATATATAAGCTTGGTGCAACTTCTTTAATCGCTTTAATCTTTTGAACTAACTCTTCTGTAGTAACAAGTTTCTTACCATTTAAATGTCCACATTTCTTCGGTAATTGTTGATCTTCAATTTGAACAGCCGCAACTTTTGCTTCCACCATTTCTACTGCTGTTCTCGCTACGTTTAATACACCGCCAAATCCTGTATCAATATCAACAAGAACTGGTAAATCTGTAGCTCTTACTATATCCCTTGCTCTCTCTGCTACTTCAGTAGACGTCACGATTCCTAAATCTGGTAGACCTTTACTTGCAGTATAAGCAGCTCCCGATAAATATAAAGCTGAAAAACCTGTAGTTTTCGCAACAAGAGCAGCCATTGCATCATGAGCACCTGGAATTTGCAAAATCCCATTTGCTTCTACTAAAGCTCGGAAGCGATTCGCAAGCTCCTCTTGTGTTGACTGTTTATTCACAACCCAAGCCATTCTAAATTCCCCCTATTATTAATTTAAGAATAGATCTACAAATTCGTTTACATTCATATTTTCTAGTTTTTCTTCATTTAGACAAACTTCATGAATTTGTTCTTGTTGCTTACTAGAATAATGACCTGCCATATTTGCAGTGAATTTTTGAACAACTTTTGGAATTGCTTCGTCTCTACGGAAACGGTGACCAAGTGGATATTCACATTCCACATTTTCTGTTACAGTGCCATCCTTGAAATGAACTTGAACAGCGTTGGCGATTGAGCGCTTGTTCGGGTCAAGGTAATCTAAACTGTACTGTTTGTTTTCAACAACAACCATCTTATTACGTAATTCATCTACACGTGGATCATTTGCTACTACATCCTCATAATCATCCGCAACGATATCTCCTTTTAACAAACCAATTGCCGTAATGTATTGTAAGCAATGATCACGATCAGCTGGGTTATTTAATGGACCTTCTTTGTCGATAATACGAATTGCTGATTCATGAGTTGTAATCGTAATACGATCAATTTCAT
The DNA here is from genome assembly GCF_016483705.1 of Bacillus cereus group sp. N6. NCBI lineage: Bacteria > Bacillati > Bacillota > Bacilli > Caryophanales > Bacillaceae > Bacillus > Bacillus cereus group sp. N6. The sequence continues at coordinate 25,725 of NZ_JAEHBI010000042.1, read as the reverse complement.
CTAATCTTTCTTTAATTTCTGGATGTAATTTCACAGCACACTCTGCAGCTGTTTGTGCATGGAACTCTGCTGGATATGAAACTTTAAATAATACATTTTCCATTACATAAGACTCTAATGGTCTTGCTAACTTTAATTCTTGTTTATTGAATAATACATCTTGGAATCCCCAGCCTGGTGCAGATAATGCTGTTGGATATCCCATTTCACCTTTTAGAGCAGTCATTGCAAGATGAACACCGCGGCTTGTTGCATCACCTGCTGCCCATGATTTACGTGAGCCTGTATTTGGTGCATGACGATATGTACGAAGACTAGAATTATCAATCCATGCATGTGATAATGCATTAAAGATTTCTTCACGTGTTCCGCCGAGCATTTTTGCAACTACAGCAGTTGTTGCTACTTTTACGTATAATACATGGTCAAGACCAACACGATTCAAACTATTTTCTAAAGCTAGTACACCTTGAATTTCATGCGCTTTAATCATCATTTCTAATACTTCACGTACTTTTAATGGTTCTTTTCCTTCTGAAATACGAACACGGCTAATATAATCTGCAACTGCTAAAATACCGCCTAAGTTATCAGATGGATGTCCCCACTCTGCTGCAAGCCAAGTATCGTTATAGTCTAACCAACGGATCATACATCCGATATTAAATGCACCTTTCACTGGATCAAGCACATATGACGTACCTGGTACACGTGTACCATTCGGCACGATCGTTCCTGGTACAACTGGTCCTAGTAATTTCGTACACTCTGGATATTGTAGTGCTAAAATTCCGCATCCAAGTGTATCAAGTAATACGTAACGAGCAGTACTGAATGCTTCTGCGCTAGTTACCTCTTTATTTAATACATAATCCGCAATTTCTTCTAATAATGCATCTTTTTGTTTAATTTCATTTGTTTTAATCATACTATTCTTCCCTTTCTGTCGAAAATTCGTTATTATTAATGATGGGTGTCGGTCAAACACCCATCTAGCGGGCGGCGCTAACAACTCCCCAGTTGTTCTTATTTACTAAGTACATGTCGCTCGCCAACATAATTTACACGTGGACGGAACAATCGATTGTTCGCATGTTGCTCAATTACGTGCGCGCATAGTCCTACTGTTCTAGAGCTAAAGAAGATTGGTGTGTAAAGTTGAATTGGAATACCAAGCATCCAATATACTGGAGCTGCATAATAATCAAGGTTCGGATAAATTCCTTTTTCCTTCTCCATAATCTTTTCTCCAGCTTCACACATTTCATATAGTGTATAATCGCCTTTTACATCACATAACTGCTTTAAAGCTTCCTTCATCATCAGTGCTCTTGGATCCATCTTCTTCATATACACACGATGTCCAAAGCCCATAATTTTTTCTTTGTTATATAGTTTCTTCTGTAACAACTCTTCAAACTTCTCAACATTACCAGCTTCTAAAAGCATGTACATAACCGCTTCGTTTGCACCGCCGTGTAAGCTACCTTTTAAAGATGCAACTGCACCTGTTAAAGCACCATATAAGTCCGATTGCGTTGATGCAATAACGCGCGCTGTAAATGTAGAGTTTGGCATTTCATGTTCACTATATAAAACAAGGGAACGATCAAAGATCTTCTCCTCAAGTTCAGTTGGTTTTTTACCTGTTAACATATAGAAGAAATTCGCGCTATATGTTAATTCCTTAAGAGGTTCGATTGGGTCTTCATTATTTAAAATATGATAGCTATTCGCTACAATGTTTGGTACTTTACTCAATAATTTGTACCCGCGGCTTTTGTTTACTTCTAACGAACGGTTTTCGATATCATTATCATAACCAGCTAATGCGGACACACCTGTACGCAATCCATCCATCGGGTGCGTTTCTTTCGGTAATGCCTTTAATACGTTGAATACACCTTCTGGTACCGCGTATTCTTCTTTTAATTTCTTTTCGAGTTTTGCTTTTTCATCCTCATTTGGTAGATGTTCTTCCAATAAAAGGTGCACAATGTCTAAATACTCTTTTGTTTTTGAGAGTTCGATTAAATCATACCCTTGAATTACAATTTCACCTTTCACTGTGTCAAGAAACGAAATTTTCGTCTCCGCTGCCACTATACCATCTAATCCCGGGGAAAATTTTTCTTCAGCTTTCATCATTATTTCCTCCAATCCTAATAGATCTTCGTGCACATAACTGTAAGCCTTTACAAAATCGTGAAACTACATTTCTATTTCAATGTATCAGAGTTTTCAGAAGATTTCAATTTATTTTATAATGATAAGTTTCCTATACTTTTACCGATGTAACAATACAATTTTTCAAAAATAATTTTCATATTTTATAAAGAAAGGACAGACTTCTTTGTTCGCCTTATTAAAACAAAATATAAGGATGAATCAGAAAATCCTACAGAACATATCATTCTCCCATTTTTTTTAAGAAAATAAAAAAACGAGCTGTACACATATACAACTCGTTTCTTCATAATATTTATTTCACTATCTCTTCAATATAATTCTTATATAAAACTTATTTACTTTTAAAAAAGTTATTATTTTACATAATTAAATTAAATTCCTACGTTTCCCCGTACAAACCTACAACTAAATGATAGTTTTGAAAGTGCTAAAGATCATCAACTTACATAATTTACCACATAATTTCCTAAAGACTATTCCTAAAGAATATCCAGGCTGAATTGGACTATTAACATGCTATATTCAGAATTCTTCCTTAAACCATTGTAGAGCGTCATGTTCAATTGAAATTTTGATCTTTGTTCCTCTCGTTTACGCAAATTCTTTTTTACCTAATCGCTGTTTTACAAAAATGACAAAAATAATGAAAGCGATTAGTCCTGAAATTGCACTACCTGCAAATAAAATACGGTAACCGAACATTTGCGAAACAACTCCAAGTAAAATCGCACCAAGTCCAATTCCTAAATCAAATGCGGTAAAGAATGAAGCGTTAGCAACTCCTCTTTTACTCGGATCAATAATTGTAAGCATCGCTGCTTGTAATGCGGGCTGTGCTGAACCGAATCCAACACCGTATAATGTAGCTGCGATAACTACCCCTATTAAACTATTTGAAATCGTTAATACAACTATCGCGATAATCGTAATACATAGTGCCGGGAGTATAATAAATACTTCTCCATACTTATCTAATAGTTTTCCTGAAATTGGTCTTACAATCGTTAAAGCAACTGCATATACAAGAAAGAATGTCCCAGGATTCACATCTATTGAAGATGCAAATAGCGGTAAAAACGTCGTAATTCCTCCATATGCAAATGATAAAAAGAAAACTACAATTGTTATGGAGAGAACCGATTTTTCAAACAACTGCATTTTCCCTTTTTCTTTTTGTGGTGTGAATGGCATTTTCGTCATGAACGATAATAGGACTGCCATAAAGGATAAAAGAGTTGCCAACAAGAATAGGCCGTGAAATGAATAATGTTGTACAACCGATAATCCAATCATTGGGCCGATCGCCATTGCAATTGTCATAGCCATCCCGTACCAACCCATACCTTCACCACGGCGTGAATCTGGAATAATATCAGTTATCGCTGTTCCAACAGCTGTTGTAGAAACAGCCCATGTCACGCCATGAATAACCCGTAAAACAGCTAAAAGAACAATAGTCGATGCTAAATTATAAGAATACATCGTTATCCCAAAAAAGACGAGTCCGAAAATAATAAAAGATCTTCTCCCATATTGATCTAACATTCCTCCGATAATCGGTCGTATTACAACTGCTGCTATTGTAAACATTCCCATCATAAGTCCAACTTGTGATTCATTGCCGCCTATCTCTTTAATAAAGAGCGGGAGCGTTGGTACAAGTAAATAAAATCCTGTAAATAAAAATAACATTGCGAAAGTCATTTGAATAAATGATTTCGTCCATAATCGTTCCATTAAAATTCCTCCATAAACACGTATATTCTTGCAATTAACACCTCCATTTTACATTTTCTTAGTCCCTTTTCCCTCCGTAAATAGACGTAACTTTTTATAATAAATGGTCCACCATCAATATAAATTGGTCTTACAACTTTATAAGTATACATTAGCCTAAAGTCCTATCTATATGTACCTTTATACGCGTGAAAAGAATATACTATTTTATTATCACAACTTAGGAGTGATTATGTTATGTGGGTATCTTCAAGAGTAACAGCCGTCGTTCCTTCGACTCCTGGGATACACGTTCCAGCCGTTCATACAGCTAGTTCCGATGTAGGAATTGAACTTCCTGCAACTTGGCAACAATATCAAATTCCAGGTCAAGTTACTCCCTCATTTTGGCATCATGGCGCACATCCAAGTAGTACTACCTTTTACAACCCCAGTTATACTCCATTGCCTCAGGCTCAAGTTTTTTATCATTTTCCATCAATTTATTTTCAAAATTTCTACGGTACTTTTAACATTTAAATTTAAACGATAAAAAGCACTTAAGATTGTAATTTTTACAAATCTTAAGTGCTTTTTTGTACTTTTTATTAACTTCTCTTATTGTCCATTATTGACAGGGGCTTCTCCTGCATTCCCGCCAGTATCTGGTTGTGTGGTCGCTGGAGGTGTTGTATTTCCTTGACCTCCTCCATTATTTGCTGGAGGTGTTGTATTTCCTTGGCCTCCTCCATTATTCGCTGGAGGTGTTGTATTTCCTTGGCCTCCTCCATTATTCGCTGGAGGTGTCGTATTTCCTTGGCCTCCTCCGTTATTCGCTGGAGGTGTTGTATTTCCTTGGCCTCCCTCGTTATTTGCTGGAGGTGTCGTTCCTTGGCCATTTCCATTATTTTGTTCATTTTGTTTCTTTTCTTCTTCTTGTTTCTTTTGTTCTTCTTGCTTCTTCAGTTCCTCTTGTTGCTTTTGTTCTTCTTGTTTTTTAAGCTCTTCTTGTTTCTTTAATTCTTCTTTGTTTTTCTCTTCTTCAGTTTTTTGCTTTTGATCTGGTTTTGGTTGTTCCGTTGTATCCGGTACGCTCGTATTTGGTGAAGAATCACGTTTTTCACCTTTTATACGTAGCTCACTACCTTCTTGAATAACACTACTTGGCATTTTAAAGCGTGATTTGTCAGTAGCAAACTCACTCATCATTTCTTTAAAGATCAACTGTGCAATTTTCGTATTTTTACTACTAATATACTCGTCTTTACCATCTTTCATATATCCAGTCCATACCGCCATCGTATATTGCGGCGTATAACCTGCAAACCAACTATCACGAGTCGCACTTTCTGGAATGTTATATTTCGCTAGTTGTTTTGAATCATAGTTTGTTGTACCTGTTTTACCAGCTACATCTAAAGAACTTATATTTGCCGCTGTACCAGTACCAGATGTTACTACTGAACGAAGCATATCAGTAATCATATATGCTGTAGAGTCAGCTATAACTTGTTTTGGTTTTTGCTCAAAACTTTGTGACTTGCCGTCTGGATAAACTACTTTCTTAACAAAATGCGGTTTTGCATACTTTCCACCATTACCAAATGTCGCATAAGCACCCGCCATTTCAGTTGGTGATACTTCGTTTGTACCAATAGCGGTAGATTCTTTCGGTGCTGAATTAAATGTAATACCTAATTTCTCAGAGAATTCCTTTGATTTATTAAGTCCTACTTCTTTTGCAGTTTTAACTGCTGGAACGTTACGTGACATTTTTAATGCTTCACGCATAGTAATTGGGCCTAAATGACTTCTGTCCGCATTTCGAAGTTCTTGTCCAGTTGAATATTTAAATGGAGAATCATCAATTTGATGGTACGTAGCCCATTTTAAATATTCAATAGCAGGACCGTAATCAAAGATTGGCTTCATCGTTGAACCAGCTGCACGATCTAATTCAATTGCCATATTATGCCCTTTAAATACTGCTTTATTTTCACCACGCCCACTACCTATAGCACGAACCTCACCTGTTTTCGTATCCATAAATGTGAAAGCACCTTGGAATTTATCATTTGGATAATTAATAATATTTTCATTTAATATCCTATCAGCAGACTTCTGTGCATCTCGGTCTAAAGTTGTATAAATTTCTAAACCGTCAGAACCAATGTTAGCATCTGGCAATTCTTTTTCAACTTCTTTCACAACCGCATCCATAAATGCAGGATATGGCATTGCCTGAACAGTTGCAGTTTTAAGTCCATCTGTAACTTTAACTTTCGAAGCTTCTTCCATTTCTGCCTTCGTAATATAACCATGTCGATTCATTAATTTTAGTACAACATCTCTTCTTTCTGTTGCTCTTTGAATATTGTCCGTTTTCGTTGGATCATAGTTATTCGGTGCTTTCGGTAAACCTGCAAGCATCGCAACTTCTGGTAATGTTAACTCTTTTAATTCTTTACCATAGTAGTTTTGTGCTGCTGTTGCGATACCATATGAACGGTTTCCTAAATTAATTTTATTTAAATACATTTCTAAAATTTCATGTTTTGAATATTGTTGTTCTAGCTTATACGCTAAATATATTTCCTGAACTTTACGTTTTGATGTTTTTTCCATCGATAAGAAATAGTTTTTAATAACCTGCTGCGTTATCGTACTTCCACCTTGTGAGCCGTAATCTCCTTTAAGGCTCACCAACACAGCACGGGCAGTACCTTTAAAGTCTACTCCACTATGCTCATAAAAACGTGAATCTTCTGTTGCTAAAAATGCATTTTCTACTAATTTAGGAATTTGATCATACGTAACATTCGTCCGTTTTTCTTTCCCGTATTCATATACCAAATCGCCATTTTTATCATAAATTTTTGAGGATAACGGATTAACAAGTTTTGCTTTCTCAAGTTTTGGTGCATCCTTAATCATTACGAAGAAGGTAGCAACCCCCGCCACTAAACCAACAATACCAAGTAATAAACAAGTAATTAAAAACTTACGAAAGAATGAAGTTTTCCCTTTTGGTTTTTGTGTTTTAGAAGCTGGCTGTTTTTTCTTTTTAACTTGTCGTCGTTCCTCTCGAGAACGATAATTTTCTGACATGTTACTTTCTCCTGCCTTTCAATTCTCCCGTTGATTTACTTAAAAATATTGAGGTCACTTTCTAAACTGAAGTTAATTAAGAAAGTATATCGACCTGGAGCATTCAATATTTTCCTAATTCACAGATTATAAATTTTAGAATACTTCTTATACAAACTATTTTCACTTCTATTTTTCCTAATAATGCTGCCCCTTTAAGCATAGAATGTAAAAAGTGAATTTTTAATACCTCGTATAAATAATATACCTTTTTTTCAAATGGTCAATATTTTCTTATTTATAAATCAAAGGTGAAATAAAAATAGCACAACGATATGTACTTCGTGTGAACTTCCTTATAATTACGTATAACGAACATTTAATATATTGCATATAAGTATAATACCTCTTTAATTATAAGGATTTCAACACCACAACCTCAACATCTACAAGAAATTATTAAAAATGAGAAGTGAGGAGTTGCGTAATGATGAAACTATCTCCCGTGATTTCAAAAAATATAGTTGCTGTTGGCTATAATCCTTTTTCTATGATTTTGCGCATTCAATTAAAGAATGGAATGTATGATTTCTTTAACGTGCCTGAAAACATTTACACCGGTTTATTAAGCGCACAATCTAAAACTAATTATCACAATACTTATATTAAAAATTCTTACCGCTATACTAAAATTTAAACTTAAACAGAATGAAAAAAGAAAGGAGGTAGTCCCCCTTTCTTTTTACAATCATTTCACGACTTAGCTATCTTCTATTCCTCTTATTCATTTCATCATATGCTTCAATTTGTTTTTTTAATCTCCGGTCTGCTTTTTTATCATGTACAACTAATATCGCATGTATAACTCCTGGAACCCAAAATATTAATGTTAATAGGAAGTTAATTATTGCTTGAAATGGTTTTCCACAAAATAATACGGCTACTGGTGGTAGTAGAATTGCCAATAAATACATCATCTCTTGAAAACTCCTTGTTTTGTATTTTTTATCTCTCTTCTTTTCATACGCTCACAAAACCAATTATTTTTATATTTCATAAATTCCAATTAAGCATGAAAAACTTTTCTACTCTTATATATTCTATTCAAATGCCTAAAAACCTACTACTTCAATCTTACCACGTATGTAAAATTAAAATCCCCCTTCCTTTATCAAATGTGTATTTTCATATTTTTATTTTTTCTAATCTGTCTTCTTTCTCTATTATAGTTAATCCAATCGCAGAAATAATAGTTCCTATTGCTTGTATCCAAATACCAATGAGTGCTATTATCTTCTCATTCTTCTTATCAACCATACTGCCTTCATTTTCTATTTCGTTCTTTGATACATTAATAATACCTTGATACGCTTGAAGTCCAGCACCTAAACTTTGCAAAGAATTACCTAGTATTATAATTCTCTGTATTGCTTTCATCTGAAGTAAAGCTGCTTCTACTCCTAAAAAAGCACCAATCGATTGTAAACTGTTCCCGATAATTATGAGATAATCATTCTCTTTCAATTGTTTATTTATATTAAAATATGTTCCTATTACATTTGATATATTCCCTAATGCTAATAATTCAATGCCCATTTTATCAAGCATTTCACTTTTATTCTCCAAACACATATTTTGATTTTCTCTTTCAGCTTCATTTCCGGTATCATTACTCGCTATTATTTGTAATATATAACCGAGGGCTTGTAATGAGCTTCCTACAATTACAAGATCTGATTCAACTTTCTCTTCTCCAATAAATCCTCTTGTCGTCCCAATAGCCGCAGTAAGATTTCCTCCTACTTGAAACCATGCTCCTGTCACTTTTAAACCGCTTGGATTCATTTTTATCACCTATTTAGAAATTTTCTAGTGCTTTTTTCGCCATAAACAAATGACATCCTTTATCTCATATTTATTTTCTATATGTAATTTTGTGCATTCTAAAATGTGTTAATCATACAAAAAAGCACCTTTAAGGTACTTTTTTTAGACAAAGCGTATATCACTGAAAATATGCTAATTAAAAGATACGTATACAATTCAAAATATATTTACATACATTCTGGGCATGTCAATGAAGCTCCATTTTTATCTATTGTTATATTTAATATATATTGAATCGCATGATGTGACCACATTTCAGGTGTGGGTGATTCATTTACATACTGTGGTGCACATGAATACAGCATTGGGCTCCTAATACTTCCGCCCGGATCTAAAGCAACTACAGCCATACCATAGGGTAATTCAAGTGCCATAGATTTCGTGATACCTTCAATTGCAAACTTTGAGGCACAATATGGCGCCAGCTCAGCTTCTCCCTCTCGGCCCCAACTAGAACTCATATTAATAATCATTCCTTCTTTCCTAGCTACCATCGCTGGGACAAATGCCCTAATTACATTTACTACACCATTTACGTTTACATTCATTACATTTTCGAATTCTTGAGCTGTTACTTTCCACAGTGGCGCATTTTTATTAACAATCGATGCATTATTTATTAACAAGTCAGGTGCTCTATATCTATGAAGTATATAACTCGCCCAATTACTTACTTGCTGGGAGTCTGAAACATCGATTATTTGAAAATCATGTATATTACCGTAATATTTTTTCAATTCTTCAATTTTATCTTTTGAACGTCCACAGCCATATATATTCCATCCCAATTCATGAAATCGATCAACCATTGCACGACCTAATCCTTGCGTCACTCCTGTAATCATTACAACTTTTCCAGTTTCGTTTCGCTGCATATACCTCTCCTCCTTTATAAAATTTTACACTCTCCCTTTTCATTCAGCCATTTACTAAAGTATCAACTCATTTCATACTTTAGTAGGAGTTTTTATGTAAGCAAAAAGAGTAACCATAACAGTTACTCTTGCTTATATATCAAAAAAGTCATTATTTATTTCGTTATTGCTTTTATATTTCAGCTTCTCTTTCCCGCATTTCTCACACAATATATAAAAGTTACACCTAGATTACCTCTTTTAAAATCTTCATTATCCTTAATAAAACCATATTTATGCTTACAGTGAGATTCATCTAAAAAAATTTTAAACCATTTTTTCAACATAGAACAGTTAACCTCTATGAAAGAATCTTCATCTATTCTGATTACCGATTTTTATTTAAATTCTCAATCTCATTTTGCAACTTTTTGAATTGTTCAAAATGCATAGTGATAGATTGACTATTTCCATAATCAACACTATGCTTCACAAATAAAACACCAGTGTCATGAAAAATTGCTTCCAGTTCTTTTCTGATGGATACTTTCATTATATGTGCTGTTTTAATAGCCGATAAAATTGCAATTTCATTAAACTTTAATTTTATTTCATTTGGACAAAATGCTTCTTCAACCAATATAACTTCATTGCTATAAATAAGTGCAACAAGATTACTTGATTTTGCATCTGTTAAATCTACTTTTTTTATAACATTATTCATTACATTTTGCCTCCTTTGATTTTGTATATATTAATTATACAATTGTTTTTTAAAATTAATCGACCTTACATTAATTTTAACATACTTTTATTGTAGGATTAAGCTACACTTCAAACGTTTTACTATTCCACAATTTTTGTTACATGAACCATTTGGACTATAAGGCCATATAGTAATGTTAACAAATGATTGTAAAGCGGGTGAAAACTATGCCCTCAGTTGTAGGGAATTTAGTTGTACAAAATAGTAACGGTTCATTTAACTTAGGCGATTTCTACAACGTTTCTCCGAAAGAAAATACGAAGGCTTATAATGGATCTGGTGCTTCAAACGTTGGTTTTGTTGTTAATACTTTTAATGGCGTGAGCGCGACTAATACGTTTGATTCTGACCTTGCAGATCAAAACCAAGTGGGTACAGCCTAATCCTATTTTTTCATCGTTCTGTTTAGGAATTTTAAATTTGTCTATACTATAATTAGGCTGTTACACAGCTATTATTGATTTTTGGAGTACCCTATCTTTTTCTCCCTTTCCCTGGGGCTCAGCAGCTAGTATGAAGCTAGCTGCTTTTTCGTTTCATTATTTATATCCCTCATCTAAAATAACGTAAAGGAAGCTAAAATTGAAATTTCAGCTTCCTTTACGTTATTTCAATAATATCAGAAGTATTAAATACGTAAGTTTTATAAAATGCGTCCGTACATATTACAATGCGCTTTAGCGGGTTTATATGCACTACTGTCATATAACTTGTAAGGATGTAACCATCTTCAAAATATGTCACCAATACTTCTTTCTCAGACAATAATGACGTTAATAATTTATCAGAAATTCTCTCTTTTGCTTCGTTTGTTAAGAGCGGTTTTTGTACTTTAAACTTCTCTCCAATAACCTTTCGCAAACTTAACAACTGTTCCGACATTACTGTAAATGGAACCCATTCTCTTTCTATTTTCTGCACCTTTACATCATTCATTTCTTTATCTCCTTGATCATTTATCCATTCAATTTCACACATAATGGTACTCAATTATTCTTTCATAATGCTAGGCTCATATTTATCCGGCATTAACAGGTAGTGAAGCTCCTACCTCAAAATCCGCTATATGCGAGGAGGTAAGACGAAAATCAACTGCCCGTTAACGCTTAGTTGGTGAAAGCTAATAAATAACGGACGATGAACACCCTGCTTATTAAAGTTTCACTTTATTTCTTATTCGTATACTATCTACACATACAAGAACATTCGTTCTAATTATACACGAACTTACGTTCTTTTGGAATGATTTAAATTATATTTTTATCCATCATTTATTTTTTCTTCATCAAGTGAGCTTTTCACTTCTTATATAATAGGCCGTCCACATATCAACAGAAAAAGCGACTTCATACAAAGTGAAGTCGCTTTTTTCTAATAACGTATATTTCCATATTTATTTTTCTATCCTGACAAGCGTTCTTTCCGGGATACAAATCTCATCTATATTAAAATGATTTATTTTTAATTTTAATTCTCCCACTCGTTCCTGATCTTCATCACCAACCCAACAACTGAATAATTCAAAATAGTCCCCCTCATTTAAATAACCTTCCATAATCGAGCATAAAGCTAATAGCTTTTTTTTAGCTTCTTTCTTCTCCTTTTCACTTTGCCACTCAACAAGTTCAATGCCCCAGCTCGTTGAAACTTCATACGTGTAACTTGTTTGAAATTGAAACTCTTGTACAATTTCAAGCATACTTTCATCTGAAAAGCACGACCCAAAAACAATTACATCATTAGAATCTGGATCCGTTAACGGAATTTCTACATTGCACCCTATATAACTTGCTAAACTCATTTTTACTCCTCCAATATTCATATACAAAATACTTTATATGAATATTTATCTACTCGAATATAAAATCCCTGCCTAAACTAAAAAGTTTTAATTTTTCAAGTTTATTAACCAACTATAAATGAAAGCATATATTATAAAGAACGAACTCACAAAATTTAAGGAATTTATAACGAACCACAATTCATTCCTTATGAATTTCTATGAAAAGAGAGCAATTTAAACACTCTCTTTTCGTACATAATGTATAAAACTATTTATAAATAATTGCCCCTTATTATTACATATATTTTGGTTGTACTATTATATGTAACTCCCTCTCTGTTACTGCTTTTTTTGGGTTACGAAAATACTCTAATTCGTATTTTAATACTTCATACTCAACCATCCCAATCTTGATCCCTTTCGTTTCTTTTAAAATAGCTAATAAGTTGCTTATATCTTCATCATACGATTCAAAAACCTTCCCTCCACCTTCTCTTTGAAAAATTACTTTCATATTTTCTCCTCCTACGTAATATATTTATCTATTAAATAATTTCTTTAAAAGCATTCTTTCCTCTGAAAATTTCATACTAAAAAGAACATTCTTTTTTAGTAGAATGCTCTGCTTTTCACTTCATTTAACATCAATATTTTTTCAATACTATTGTATGTTTCATTCTGCAAATTATGTTTATCCACTTCAATAAAGAAAAACTTAAATCACTTCAGGTTTTAATTAGCCCGCGCCAATCAGACTACATGCAAATAGTGGAATGAAATTAAGCAAACGAAACATTATAATATCAACATTCTATGAAGCATTGATCATTCCAATTTTTAAAAAATACATAAATCCCCATTGTAATTCTTAATATTTAAATGTAATATTATATTGTCTTACTATCTATTTATAACACACACACTAACTAGAAAAGGGAACCTATATAGGTTCCCTTTTCTAATTACAATCATTATTTCTTTTCTAGAAATTCAAATGTATTTTTAAATTCTTTATCATTCACTTTAATACCAGCATCTTTCAATAAATCATTAACTACTTGCTGTTTCCATTTACCTGTCGTATCTTGTAGTCTTTGCTGTTCTAAATCTTTACGAATTTGATCTTTTACTTCATCAAATGGCTTCAATTCTTTTTTATCTGTCACTTTAATAATATGGTACCCGTAAGTTGTTTTTACTGACTCACTTACTTGTCCTGCATTTAATTTATATGCAGCTTCCTCAAATTCTTTCACCGTTTGCCCTGGAGCAAAACCAGTTATTTCCCCACCTTGTTCTTTTGAACCAGTATCCTCTGAATATTGCTTCGCTAAAGCTGCAAAATCTTCTCCATTATTTACTTTCTCTTTCACTTCTTTAGCAGTCTTTTCATCTTTCACTAAAATGTGACTTACCTTCATTTCTGGTTTATAGTTATCTTTTACATCTTTTTCTGTGACAGTCGCTTTAATCGCTTTCTCAAATGCGATTTCTGGCTTCATTTTTTCTTTTAATTCATCTTCATTTTTCAATCCAACTTGCTCTAAAGTCGATTTGAAGTTGTCACCCATTTTATCTTTTGCTTCTTCTACTTGTTTTTTTGCTTCCTCATCTGAAACTTTATATTTATCTAGCAACGCCTTACTTAACACCATTTGGTATAAAGTACTTTCCCCATATTTTTGTCTTAACTCTTTACTTAACTCTTTCTCTGTAACATTTCCTACTTTTGATGTTACTACATTGTCTGAGGAACCACATGCCGATAATGCCAGTAGTACGCATGAAATAATTGTTCCTAAAAATAGCTTTTTCTTTTTCAATTCAAAATACCTCACTTTTATTATTATATAAGAATAACTATACAATGTACTTGTGTTAACAATGTGTTTTCCACATGTAATTCATTTCATTTGAATAAACTATGTATCTTGTTCTTTTTTGTTCAAATATTAAAGGTCATCTTACTATTTATCAGTAAAATGACCCTTTACGTATTCCTATAGATTCTTAATAGTTACATGTTCTTCCAGTATCCAATTATTTTGCCCGATATCTACTGCATTTTTGGCTCTTCCCCACACACGAAAAGATTTTGATCCATCAATATTTCCTTTATAATTTATACATTCAGGCTCTGCATAATAATTCACTCCATACCCAACAGGATATTTTGAAACTGCATAAAACCATTCTACATCAAAATGTTTTACATATACCCACTGTTTATCATTGCCTAAGCAAATCATATCTTTATCTGCGTCTTCCCAATAACCATGTAAGACTAAATATGGATTTTTTTGAGTGATTGTACCTGTAAACTGAGGATTCGTAGGATTTTCATATACGTTTATGCCATATCCATCAGGATATTTTGAAACTGCAATACCAATACCATTTGATTGCTGTGTATTCTCTTTGTTAAATTGAATAGATTGATTTACTTGATCCGAACCTATAAACCAAGAAAGCGACTTATTTCCTATTAATTGATTTAAATCACATTTCCCAATACCAGGAACATTTCCCGCATCAGTATATTGCCAAATATCACACGGATATGCTGGCTTATTTCCTCCATAACGAGGAATCCATACAAAATCAACTTCAATATTACGTGCTCCAAATGATACATACGTGTGATGCCCCACGTATAGCCCTACTTTTTTCGCACCTAAACGGCGTAATTCATCTATAAACGCTTGTGTCCCCCCTTGCATATCCATCATCGTTTGAATTTCTACGTCCACCACCCAAAACTTAGCAGATTTATCGCCACGACTCCAAAAATCTTGTGCCTCTTTCCTTGCATCAGCAATAGATATAAAGCGACAAAATGCATAATTACCAAATGGAATACTGCGTTTCTTCATTTCATTCACATAATTTTGATACATAAAATCTACCGTATTCGAGCCATCTTGAACTCTAGCAATAACTAAATCTAGCCGAGATGCTGCAATATCCCAATCAATAGTTCCATTCCATTTTGAAATATCGATAATATACCCCACTACAATTCATCCCCTTTTTAATATCATATTCAAAGCTTGTCTTATTGAAAGCCCCTTATGCCTAATACTAGCTATTTATAATATAAATAAGGAGAATCTATATTATTTTTCAAAACATATAATCTTTTAATTAAACTTCCACTAATTTTATTTATTTTTCATACAGCTCATTCACAAATTCGAGATATGCACTATCATCTATTAGTAAATAATATCAATTAATTAACCTTTCATTAGCGCTATTATTAGAAACGTTTTCATTATTACTACTCATCGATATTAATCTTCTTTAGACTAATAAACAAATGTATGACAGCTAACTTACTGTGTTTCTTGCGATTATTCTATATTCACGAAAATGATTTCCCTCACATTTCTTATATATTTTCAATTCAAACAGACTACTTTTACATACTATATGAAATTCTGTAACTCTTTCATCAGTGGCAGTTTCGTTCATTATTCACAGCTTGTTAACCTGTAATTAGCTAGACAAAGTAACGTTTATGCATACAAAAAAGACATTTTCTATTAATGAAAATGTCTTCTTACAATTTAGTAAAACAGTTTTGGTGTCAACTCTGTATTTTGTAATTGTGCACTCTCACCGCTCGGAACACAGCTTGTGGAGAATAAAATTGGGATATCACAAATGTCATCGTTCATTACATCATGAAATACATTTGCAGCAACATCAGTAAATGTTTGACATAAATTTGAAATATCATCATTAAAAAATTGAATCACTTGCGCAGTAAAAACTGGAAAGACAACATTTGATCCACCAGGAAGCTGCGGCTGTACAACAACTTGTTCAAAATAAGGATTATTTTCTAACGCCACTTGAAATAAATGAGCAATTTCAAATGCATCTAGTGGACATGGAAGTGGATTTACAATGTTATTTTCATTATTAGTTACAATAACTGTTACACTTACATTCCCAAATTCTACAAAAGATTTTAGAAGCGTTGCTAACGCTATCGCTTTTTCATTACTTAACGCATGCACTAAAATAATATAATTCCCGCCAACTGGAATTAGCGGACCAACTGAAACAGTTGGATCAGCACCAATTGAATTTTTTAACTCATTGAAATATGTGATCCACGGTGGTGAAAGCTGAGCTTGTACATTTTCTTGCACTCTTTCATTACCTCCTAATACAATTCTTACTACTATAATATGTATCAAGGAAAAAAGTGTATTAGATAAATTACTTATTTTTTGCTTTTACCTATTATATCGATTAAACATTTTATAGAACATTCTCAGTTTCCTATGCATTTCCCACATTTTCACCACGGCATAAAACCCCATATTATTATCAACTCAACTAAAATTTCATATTATATTAATACGCCTTTATAATCTGAACGAAAAAGTGCATAATAAGATGCTGCATATGAGGAGCTGATTTTATGAAAAAAAAACCTATCGTGGTTAAAGTTCCACCAAACTCAAAACTAAAAATCACATTTTTCGGTCCATGTAACGAGGTAATTACAAATGTTTCTATAATTAACCAACTTTCCACACCTAAGTGTCAAACTATTACGCAATATCCAAACTATAAGAAATACGAAACTGAAGTACGATCATTATCCAGTTGTTAATCCATTCTATTCACAATCCTTACAATTTGGTTAGCTCCGCGACTACGGGAATAGACCAAAATTACTCATTTCATGTTATTCCATTGATAATCTATTGATTTTTCACACGTTTTTATTAACCGAGCATATATTATCGTATGGAAATTATCCACTCATAAAACCTATCTTTCTTTAGAGCGTACTTTTTATGTATGCTCTTTTTTTTATTTATCTCTCATTCTGTAAACATAAACCTGCTCACTTTTATATTTCACGGGCGATCAACATATCTGCTGCTTATAAACAATTTAATCAATGTGTAATCAACAATACTCCTTTATTTATTATACGTTCACTATTCTGTTAAATTAGTGTATTGATTCAATCATCATTCATTAATATATTCCCCTTCTAAATTGACCAAATATGTATTAAAATTCTTTATATACTCAAGGAGGTCAAAAATGTTCAAGTTGCATCCCATACTACTCATCTTAGGATTTATTTTATTTTTATATAGTGTAATCGTCTTAATGTTTTTCCTTTCTATACAATAGCAATACCTACACAAACCTATGTTAAATATGTAATTTCTATATAGTAAAGAAAAAGCCCATAATTATACGGCCTTTTATGTATTAATAAATTTAGATATCTTTTCTATTCCATAAGACTACTAGCAAATGTAATGCCTAAGAACTTTCACAACCATGTTACTTGTTTCGTTGTACTCTTTTTATTACCTGCAGAATATCTAATACTCATAATAAGCTAGCACTTTCAACCTTACATCCTAGCATGTGAAATTCTCCTGAAACAAACTATATTTAGCCTATTTACTTATATATTTTAGAAAAATAATAATAATCCCCCACCATTTGGTGTAGGGGATTAACTAAACCTACTGAAAAGTATTTTATTCTCTTCGTTATTTAATTGGAGAAGGAAATCTTGCAGCTTCAAAATGTGAGCCGTCTTCTGAAGGACTTAAAACTCCGTCTATGCTACTTTGTGCATAAACCTCAACTTGATCTCCTTCATTCAATTGAATAATCGTCGAAACACTTACTACATTTCCAAAACCTATTGGACCGAAAAAGTCATTATCTATAGCTATTGCTGCGTTTCCATTTACACGAATTTCTACACGAGCTCTATAATTTAAACTAGGATCGTTTGGAAAGAAACCAATCGTTCCAATAATAGAGTAAACTCCCCTAGTCTTCGGAATAAAAATAGACGTTACTGGATTATACTCATTTGCTAAATCAAATTGTTCATTTTGGAACAATACCTTTACAAAAGTATTGGCAGGAACCGTTTGATTCACCGTATTTCTAGCTCTAAATGCAGATGCCCTAACAAGCTTCTCCTCGTTGTCATTACACTTACTCGTGCTCTTACAACAATCATGCTGTTTCTTTTTATACTCTTTACAATACTTACAGTAGTAATAGCAAGACATGCTAGTTCCCCTTTCATGCTTATTACCACATATTATGTAAGGGGGATTCGCAATGTTTGGACGAGCTATTGTTTTAGCACTATACTTATCGCCTATTTATATACACTTGAGAGGAAAACATATTAATAAAAACACAACCTAGATGTATCGTGCAATCCATTCAAATTTAATGGATTCTTCACTTAGCTATTTCACTTTCAATACAAAAAAGAGCGAATCTACATTCCCTCTTTTTTTATGGCCCAAAGCTTATCATCCAACCTAACATAAATCCAAATACAGCAAACAACAGCATAAAAACAAATAAACTACATGCCCACAATGCATATTTTCGACTTTTGCTTTTTGTGATCATACCTACGACTGAGCACACCACGCCAATACCAACTATTTGCAGAAAACCTTTACCTATAAATGTTTCTTGAGTAAGCAATATAATGTTCAAATACAATAACGCTAGAAAGGCGATAATTAATGAAATAGTCCCCATCCACGTTTCCTGTTTATACATATGATTCTTTCTTTTTTTTAAGAATGCCAATTCCATAACCTCGCTTCACCTACTTTCAATTTTCTAACTTTTTCGTGGCTCATCAATTTTTCAACTTCTACTTTAGGCCCAGTTACAACTGCCCCGTATGTTTTCACCCCATTTTTTTCAAGGAAAGAAATACGCTTTGACAACTCTAATACTTTCGCTCTAGATAGCTTCACAGCTAAATCTTCATGCTTCTGTAATGACTTTAAAACATCAATAAATTGTTCCTCATGAGGTGAATCACTTTCAAAAGCACCACTTGGCCTTGAAATCATTTCTGCTGGAAAGCCAATCGGGGCTACATACATACCCTCTTCATTCGTTTGCTTCTCCTCTAATCCTGTATTAATGGCATACCACACAATATCAATAGTAGGAAACATATCCGTTACCTCTTGTACACTTAATAATTCTCTAAAAGATACAAATGCTTCTACAACAGATTCTTGCGGAAGACCCTTTAATACTTGCACTTCTTCGCTACTATTATAGGACGCATTATAATTATTAGGATGAGACAATACTTCGTTGTCTATATACGGGATTTTCGGAATTTTTTCATCTGTTGTATATTCACGGCTTACTTTCGTCGCTCTACTAAATACATAATCTGTTTTCTCTTCTCCTATTCGAATATCTTTCTTTCCTACTCTTTTATACAAATCAAAATGCAATTGCAAACTAAGCGGTAACAACGTTTGCTCCATGTCCCTATCTTTCAAAAATACATTTGGTTCTGTTACACTTAACGTTTGATTTACTACATTCCGTATCTCCATTGCGTTTGTAGGTGCCAATGTATAATATAAGAGTGTTGATATATATATAATAGGTTGAATAAGTAATAAAAAAGTAAATACAATTAAAACATTCGTAATACGTGCTCTTTTTTTACCTATTTTCAACAATTGCTCTTGTTTTCCATCAGATAGTGAAGCCGGTCTTTGATGAATAGCTTCTTGTAACAGTTCTTTATAATCATCTTGTTCAGAATGAGGTTTATCATTTGTCATTTTGACTCTTTTCCTCCTTTAACAATTCTTTTAATCTCTTTCTCCCGCGAAACATGTGACTTTTATACGTATTTAACTTTAAATCTAATACAGAAGCACCCTCTTCGTACGTTAATTGATGTACGTCACATAATAAAATAGCTTGTGCCTCTATTACCGGTAAAGTATGAATAATCTGAATTAACTTTTCATAACTATTTTTTGCGACTACATACTCTTCTGTAGATTCCTCCGCTTGTATTGTCTCTAATTCCTCCGTTCCTACAAAGGTTACTTTTTTCTCTTTCCTAACATAATCAATAAACGTATGATATGCCACTTTAAAAAGCCATGATTTTACCTTTTGATTTTCATAGTCTTCTAAATAAAGATACGCTCGATAAAAAGTCTCTTGCATCAAGTCCTCCGCTACGTGATGGCTACGAGAAAGGGAAAATAAATACCGGTACACATCGTTTATATAAACCTTATATATTTCTTCAATCTCCATCCCCCTCCTCCTTTCATATATAACACGAATAAACAAATTCAAAAGTTGCATTATTTTTCCTTTTTTCTTTTTTATTTATAAAAAAACATCTTTTATACATTTTAATAACTATTTACAATTATAAACAAAATACTAGATATTATGGCTGTAAATATCTTTCAAAACCAGTAAAAAAACGATTCAGATGTTCTCCTGCTTTTTGTAAGTTGATAGTTATATGACAATCATCCTGTACGATATACCCGCAGATAGGACTTCGTTGTTACATCTGAATCTGGTCCGCGTAAATAAATGTTCATGTATCCTTTCATACAGAGCCACTAACCATCATTTTTCATGATAAATTAATCCCCACTTTTTCTTTAATCGGTATCATCTCATCAAAAAACATTTGTAGTATGTACGGAGATTATCTCATCGGCTATTTACAAATTGTAGGTGAGGACTATTTGACGCTTACATATCCCCCTCTCCATTTGTGGGTAATAAGACTCCAAAAAAATTTCGGAACATGCAAGAAAGGTAGGTAGGAGCCAGATCGTCCGTATATGTCCAATTGGCGAGGACTAATAATCGGTTTGGGATACCTGCCCCCTACTGATTAAACTTTCAATTTATAGATTAAATACAGTTCCATATGGGATAGTAAGAAAAGAACTTCCATACGGTGTGATTTGATGCACTGGGTAAAAATACTCCATAGATGAATAATACGGCTGGATACCTTGTTGCTGCATTTGCATTTGTTGTTGCATTTGTTGTTGCATTTGTAATGCTTGTTGAACAGCTTGAACTGTACTTTGTGCTCCACTAAACGTTATTGATGTACCATACGCTGGTCGCATACCAGCTTGAGTAGCAAAATAAGAATAAAACATTACTTTCATCTCACTTCCCTAAAAGTAATTACAAGTTATGTTATGATTCTTTATTTCAGTGGGTGCGGAGAGTTAATCTATTAGCTTTGATTAGGTTTAAAGATTTTTATTATCTGTTACACTTTCATATTTCATTTACAAGGTTCATCTACTAATACTAATTTAATTTTTGAAGGGGCATTTCATTAACAAGTTTCTGATAACTATTTTTTAAATTCGACTACTTTCAAAATTTTAGAAATGAATGTTTAAGATTACTAAAAATAGATTACTTATCTATACAACCTTCACAAAATAAAAACACCCTAAACGGATGCTTTATTTTTCACTACTTTTATTCATTAACAATAATTCAATTGTCCTCGTATTTCACCATTAGAATGTTGTGCTGTATGAACATTAATATATATGTTTCCAGATATGATTTCATTTACAAGAGTACCTAATGTTTGACCCGCTAACGGCCCGACCAAATCTTCTTGAGTAATCATTCCCGTAAGAGTTGCACACTCTATTGAAACTGGATTTGTTATAGGTCCAAATAAAAAAGCTACAACAGGACCGTTCGTTCCTTTTGACCCAAGATGCAGATGGGCAGCTACTACATCCTCTATATCGAATAAATCTAGCTTGAATTTTAAGCTAAGCTTGTCCGGGCTTAATTTAAAGAAAGCCTCTCCTCGAGCACCTGTTTCTACTGGTGGAACTTCATTCCTACCGCGTAACTTTGCAAAGAACATATTTACCACTCCTACGTTGTTATATACTCCTAATATATTCTTGTCCTTCATATATAGTGTTAATAAATCAGGTATTAGTCTACTTAATTTTTTTATACCATAGGTTAAATTATCAATTTCTATTAAATCCATTAATCTGACTATTACGTATTTGAATTTTATTCATATACTATATTAGATTACTCGGAAGGAGGCGAAAGTATGGAAAGCTGTGTTTTGTTCGTTAATGGACAACCTCTTTTAGTGGTCTCAGTCGCTGGAATCGAAATTGCTAGATTAGAACTTTCTCTTCAAGTAGCATTGACCTTAATAGCATTAGGAATTCCAATCTGTGCATAAACGTTAGGTATCTATTCAAAAGAGAGCTTAGGCTCTCTTTTTTATTTATATCTTTCCTTCACAACAAAAAAAGACACCACTAAAAGCACGGCATCGCGTAAAATAACTGCTATTTGTTTAATCATTTCTTCACTAGCAACCCTAATTCATGTAGAATTTCTGAGAACGAATAGCCATATGCAAAACCTACAATACGAATCCCTGGAATCCATCTATGTTCTAAATTTTCATTGTATGTTTTCTTATAATACTTTAATTTAGAATCTATACTGTATTTGTCGTTAATAATTACTTCATCGCTATGAAATCCATCCATTTCAATCTGAACAGCTACGTACTCTGCTCCCTCAATAAAGGCTTTGTTATAACACTTTTCTAATTCTTCTAATGTCACTCCCATTATTAACCTCCTTTCCAAATGGGTGTTTTGTTCAATAAAAAAAGAGCATCTAAATCAGTAGATGCGAAGATATATATAAGGTAAGCTCTTGGAGTATTTAATAGATTATAAACTGGTTGCTTGTCCTACAATATATTATATGATTTTCATATAAAAATGGTTCATCAAAAAACAAGGTGAAAATTACTCATTGTCATTTTAGAAAATAGTTACATTTTACTTTTTTAAACTAGTCTATCAATCGCTCCCTTCCAACTCCTCATTTTCTTCACTTATTTGTCCAATTAATGAAATTACGGAACCGACGGCTTGTATCCAACTTCCTGCAATTTCTATCAGCTGTCTTCCTTTATTTTTTCATTCGGTTCGCTATTTATTTGAGTGTTTAAATTTTTTCCATTTATATTACTTTTCCTATAAAACAAAGTAGTTTTTGCAAATAGATGATTTCTTCACTAAAACACTTAATAAATTACTCTTTTATGTTTTAAGTTAATAAAAATATATTTCCATTTTGTTTTCTAGCCTTACTTACACTTCTTGTTAATAACCAAGTATTAATTATACGTCCCATAAGAACGTCTTGATTTTCTAAACATATACTTAGAAGAAAAATATTCCTGAACATTACACAAATACTTACAAATCCTTTAAATGCAGAAGAAAATACAAACTCTTAAAGCATACTTAACGATGATAAAGTTTTAAAAAGGAGGTAATTATGAAAAATAATCAAAACTCAAACGATCCGTGCAAAAAATTCCAATTTCCCTGTTTTATTTCTATATCCCCTTGTGATCAAAGTAATTGTTGTACACCTGTTTTTTTCTCATTTTCTCAGCAACAAGAATTATTGTCCCTAATTAACCAATTAAATCAAGCTATCCTTTCTTTCTTTACCACGCCAAATCCGACAACTATACAAATACTCCAATCATCATTACAAGCGTTAAATGATTTAATCATTGCAGTACAACCAAATACTCCAAATAAAAATTTAGTTATACGAACTATCACTCAATTAATCAATTCTTTGCCCACTGCATCTCTTACTCAAATCTCTGCGTTATTCCAATTTCTATTCCAAAATTTATCTTCGCTCATTAGTTGTTCCAATATATCGGACCCATTGTTACAACAAACATTCAACTTAATTTTGCAAGGAATATTGAATAGTTCTCTATTAAATATTATCGGAATACCCGGTCCTACTGGAGCGACAGGACCTAGAGGATTTTCAGGACCTAAAGGAGCTACTGGTCCTCAAGGTGTGCAAGGCATTCAAGGGCCAGAAGGACCAGAAGGAGCTACTGGTCCTCAAGGTGTGCAAGGGCTTCAAGGACCGGAAGGACTTGCAGGAGCTACTGGTCCTCAAGGCGTGGAAGGGCTTCAAGGGCCAGAAGGACCGGAAGGACCGACTGGACCCCAAGGTGTGCAAGGGCTTCAAGGACCACCTGGACCACCTGGACCCACTGGCTCTGGGACTGGAATGGGAGTTCCTGGACCCCCAGGACCGACTGGACCTCAGGGAGTACAAGGAATTCAAGGGCCGGAAGGACCAGAAGGAGCTACTGGACCTCAAGGTGTGCAAGGCATTCAAGGGCCGGAAGGACTCGAAGGGCCGACTGGACCTCAAGGTGTGCAAGGTATTCAAGGACCGGAAGGACCAGAAGGGCCGACTGGACCTCAAGGTGTGCAAGGTATTCAAGGACCGGAAGGACCACCAGGACCGACTGGAGATTGTGAGTGTCCAACAGGACCTACGGGACCGACTGGGCCAACCGGCCCCACTGGACCTGCATGTAATTTCCTTGTTTATGTTACAAACGCAGGAGCCATAGACGATCCCACAGATGATACAGTATCTGTAATTAATACCGGAACAAATACAGTTGTTGCTACAATTACTGTAGATAATGCTCCTCTTGAAGTAACCGTTTCACCAAATGGGACTCGCGCTTATGTTACTAATATTTTTTCTGATACCGTATCCGTTATTAATACTTCTACAAATTCTGTTATCGCTACCATTCCTGTTGGAAGCGACCCGATTGGTGTAGCTGTTTCTCCAAATAATACAACTGTTTATGTTGGAAATCACGGTAATAATACTGTTTCTGTTATAAATGCTGCTACTAACACAGTTGTTGCTACCATTCCTGTTGGTAACGCTCCGCAAGGAATCACCGTTTCTCCAAATGGAACCTTTGCATATGTCGCAAACGAATTAAGCAACACAATTTCTGTTATTAATACTGCTACTAATACAGTTAGCGCTACTATTCCTGTTGGCATTCGTCCTAGAATAATCGTCTTTACACTAGATGGCACTCGTGCCTATGTCACAAATCAAAACAGCAATACTGTTTCTGTTATTGACACCGCTACTAATTCCGTAATTAATACAATTAACGTAGGTACTGAACCGGTTGGTATAGATATTACACCAGATGGCACACGTATTTACGTTGTAAATAAAGTTAGTAATAATGTATCAGTAATAAGCGTGGCGACAAATACTGTAATTAATACAATTCCTGTTGCCTTATCCCCGGATCAAGTAACCATCATACCAGATGGCACTCTCGCCTACGTTACAAACCAAGGTAGCAATACTGTTTCTGTTATCAATACTGCTACAAATATGGTTATAGATACTGTTCCAGTAGGCGTTGCTCCAACTGGTATAGCAACTGGAACTATTTGTGAATAAAAAAAACAGAGAGACAAAAATATATGTCTCTCTGTTTTTTTCGTTCCTTAAAAACTTCATATTCAAAGTCCCCCTTGTATGAAATGAAGTAACTGCTTAACTTTACGAACGTGAAAAACAGTCACAAATTATCTATATCACGCTCTAATCATATTTTCTAATCTTCTAAAATTCTTTTATAAAATAAACAATCATGACTTTACAGTCCCACCCATATATGAAAAGGGGTGGGACTATTTATTTTCCAAGCTTTCCAT
>NZ_JAEHBI010000041.1:0-48420 GCF_016483705.1 Bacillus cereus group sp. N6 | reverse complement strand
TAAAGTTAGTTTGTCTAGCATCTAAAAATAAAAATTGACGTTTCACGTTGTTTGTTTCGTTCAGTTTTCAAAGAACTCATCTGCCGCTCAGAAGCGACTTTATTAATATAACATTTCGTTATATTTTCGTCAACAAATTTTTTCAATAAGTTGTTTTTCGTTTGTTTTACTTGTTACCTTTCGTGGCAACGAATATAAATATACCAGTTTGATTATTAAAATGCAATAGTTTTTCTAATAAAATTTTTAACTTAGTAAAAAAGTATAAAAACAGCACATTTCTTCTATATAAATATAATTTCTCGCACCATCAAGAGCTACTATCCCTACGTAGCTCATACTCAAATAAAAAAAGCTTTGGAGAAATCTCCAAAGCTTAGTCTTGTTTATGACGCATAGCAGGGAATAATAATACATCACGAATAGATGGTGCATTCGTTAACAACATAACAAGACGATCAATACCAATTCCTAGCCCACCTGTAGGAGGCATACCGTACTCAAGAGCTTCAATATAATCATCATCCATCATGTGAGCTTCATCATTACCTTGTTCGCGCTCTTTTAATTGCGCTTCAAAGCGTTCTTTTTGATCAATCGGATCATTTAGCTCAGTGAATGCATTTGCATGTTCACGTGCAACGATAAATAATTCGAAACGATCTGTGAATCGTGGATCTTCGTCATTCTTTTTCGCAAGTGGCGAAATTTCTACCGGATGACCGTAAATAAATGTTGGTTGAATTAATTTATCTTCTACTTTTTGTTCGAAGAATTCGTTTATAATATGACCAACTTCCATCGTATCCTTAATACCTACATTATGTTCTTTTGCAAGTTCACGCGCTTCTTCTACACTCATTGGATTCCAGAAATCTGCTCCAGAATGTTCCTTGATTGCATCTACCATATGAAGACGTGTCCATTCTGGTTCTAGATTAATTTCATAATCACCATATTGGATTGTTGTTGTACCTAGTACTTGCTTCGCAATATGCGCAACCATATTTTCTGTTAGTTTCATAATATCTTTATAATCAGCATACGCTTCATATAATTCAATCATTGTAAACTCTGGATTATGACGAGTTGATACACCCTCATTACGGAATACACGACCGATTTCATAAACTTTTTCTAATCCACCCACAATAAGGCGTTTTAAATGAAGTTCAATTGCGATACGCATGTATAATTCCATATCTAACGCATTATGGTGCGTAATGAAAGGACGCGCAGAAGCTCCACCTGCAATTGCATGCATCATAGGTGTTTCCACTTCAAGATAACCATTGTCATCTAAGTATCTTCTCATTTCACGAATGATTTTACTGCGAGTAACGAATGTTTCACGGCTTTCCATACTTGTGATTAAGTCTAAGTAACGTTGACGGTAGCGTTGTTCAACATCTTTTAATCCATGATATTTATCCGGTAATGGACGAAGAGATTTCGTTAATAGTGTAAAGCCCGTTGCCTTCACCGAAAGTTCTCCAACGTTCGTTTTGAACACTTTACCTTCAATACCTACTAAATCACCTAAATCTGCTGTTTTAAATAATTCATACTCTTCATCTCCAACAGCATCTTTACGAACATAAATTTGAACTTGTCCATGTAAATCTTGAATATGTGCAAATCCAGCTTTTCCTTTACCGCGTTTTGTCATAATACGACCAGCGATAGAAACAGAGATTTCTTTCTCTTCTAATTCTTCTTTAGAGAACTCTCCATATAAGCTTAATAAGTCATTTGTTGCATTTGTACGTTCAAATCGTTTACCAAACGGATCGATTCCTTGCTCACGTAAGTTATGTAACTTTTCACGACGAACAAGCAATTGGTCGTTTAATTCTTCGTGGTTCATGTTATCCATGGTATTGATATCACTCCAGCTCTATTAATTTTTACAATATATACAGTATAGCATTTTCTACTCAACTAGAAAAACTGCCAGCAACTAGCTGGCAGTTCTTCTTTCTTTCACGTAATTATAGGAAGTGTATAGAAGAATGTCAATCTTCCCTATCTATTATTAACCAACGTGAATTGTTTGTTGTTTCGCTTCTACTTCTTCTACAAATGCACCTAATACATTCGCAAGGTCCTCACGCGTATTACAAGCATTGATACCATTACGTACAGTTGCATTACCACGAACACCCTTTAAATACCAAGCTGCATGCTTTCTCATCTCTCTTACAGCGACATTTTCGTTCTTTAAATCGATAAGACGATCTAGATGCAACATACATACGTCAATTTTCTCACGCACTGTCGGTTCCGGCATTAATTCACCTGTTTCCAAATACTTTACCGTACGATAAATCATCCACGGGTCCCCAAGGGCAGCGCGACCAATCATAACACCGTCTACACCAATTTCATCAAGCATACGCTTTGCATCTTGTGGCGTTTCGACATCACCATTTCCGATAACCGGGATATTTACAGCTTGCTTTACTTGTTTAATAATATCCCAATCCGCTTTCCCTTCATACATTTGTACTCGTGTACGTCCATGAACCGCTACCGCTTGTCCGCCAGCACGCTCAACAGCTTTTGCATTCTCAATTGCAAAAATATGATCTGCATCCCAACCAATACGCATCTTAACTGTAACCGGCCTTTCAACAGCATCTACAACTGCCGCTACCATTTCATATATTTTATTTGGGTCTAAAAGCCACTTTGCTCCCGCGTCACACTTAATGATTTTCGGTACTGGGCAACCCATATTAATATCAATAATGTCTGCTGTCGTATATTTATCTACGTATTTCGCAGCATCTACAAGAGTTTCTTTCTCTCCACCAAAAATTTGTAAACTTAATGGCTTTTCTCTTTCATCAATATATAACATATCTAATGTTCTTTTGTTATTAAGTAATATCGCTTTATCACTTACCATTTCAGCACAAACTAAACCTGCACCAAATTCTTTTACTGTTAAACGGAATGCAGAGTTACACACTCCCGCCATCGGTGCTAATACAACCGGGTTTTTCATCTCAATATTTGCAATCTTTAACACTCGACTTACTCCTTCCTTCATAGTCACTTCGGCATTAATTCCTCCACTGAAACCTTTAATGCCTTAGCAACTTCCACTACAAAATCTTGGGAAGGCGATCGATTCCCTCTCTCAACTTCACCTAAAACAGATACAGATACCCCTAACTCTTTCGCAAAACCTTCTTGTGTATAACCTTTTAGCTTTCGAAAAGCACGAATGCGTCTTCCCCATTTTTCTGCTTCCATACCGTTACTCCCTCTCGCCTTTTCATTTCTTCTACTTGTGAACGTGAAATGTTTTGTTTTATATCTTGATTAATCTCTAACAACGGAACGATAACAAAAGCTCTTTCGAACATCCGCGGATGCGGAACAATAAGATTCTCTGCTTCAATATTTTCTTGATTATATAGTAAAATGTCAAGGTCGATGGTCCTCGGACCCCATCTAATTTCCCTTTTTCTTCCTAAATCATTCTCTACTCTTTGTGTAATTTTCAATAATTCTTGCGGTGATAAATTGGTAGAAATTTTTATAACTAAATTTAAAAAGCAACTTTGGTCAGTATAGCCAACTGGCTCTGTTTCATATACAGATGAAATATCGTTAACTTGGATATACGGGTTTTTGTTTAAAAACTGAATCGCTTCAGTTAAATACGTATAACGTTCTCCGATATTTGAACCTAATGCAATGTAAGCTATATTATTCATGGACGTTCTCTCGTAATTTCCACTGCTACAGCACGATAATGCCCAGGTATCGGCGGATCTGGTTTAATTACTTTAATTGTACAACGGAAAATACTCTCATATTGTTTTAATATATCTGCAGCAATATTTTCAGCGATACTCTCTACAAGCTTATACGTTCTATCTTCAACAACTTTTCTACATAACTCGAAAAGCTCTCCATAATTGACAGAATGCTCTAAGTCATCACTTTCTCCTGCCTGTTTCAAATCCAACTCCACCGTTAAGTCCACTTTAAATCTCTGACCCAATTTATTTTCCTCTGGGAATACACCATGATAACCGTAAAACTCCATATCATGAACATAAATTTTATCCAATTACTTTACCCCCTTACCAATCATCGCATCCATCATCTTAGCCATACGTGCCATTTCCTTCACATCATGAACACGAACAAACTCACAACCCTTTTCAATGCCGAGACAAACGGTAGCTCCTGTTCCCTCAAGACGTTCCTCTACCGGTAAATCTAACACATGTCCAATAAAGGACTTTCTTGAAGTACCTAAGAGAACTGGATAACCCAGTACGTTTAACTGTTCTAAATTACGCATCGCTTCTAAATTTTGTTCAGGTGTTTTAGCAAAACCGATGCCTGGGTCTAAAATGATATTCTCATCTCGCACGCCAGCATCTTTAGCAATTTTGATGCTTTCATATAAATCAGCAATCATATCAGCCATTAAATTGCGGTAATTCATGTTATCGCGATTATGCATCAAGATAATAGGTACATCATAATGAGCTGCAACTTCAGCGATTTTTGGTTCCGCCTTCGCTCCCCAAACGTCATTAATAATATGAGCGCCAGCTTCGATTGCTTGTTTTGCAACTTCAGCTTTATACGTGTCGATAGAAACAGGCAATTCCACTTCTTTTGCAACCGCCTGAATCATCGGAACAACTCGCTTTATTTCTTCTTCCATCGATACTTTAGCAAAACCCGGGCGAGTAGATTCACCGCCGATATCAATAATATGAGCACCTTCATCTCGCATTTCTTTCGCATGGCGCACCGCAGCCTCTACCTCGTTGTAACTCCCACCATCAGAAAACGAATCTGGTGTTACATTTAAAATCCCCATAATTAAAGTTTTTTCATTTAAGTTCAATGTATATTCGCCGCAGCGCAAATCATAATCCCACTTCAAACTACACATCTCCTCTTCACAATTCATTTCTGCTCCACAATTTCTCTCTCTGCATTTCATAAAGACTCATAAACCTTTTTGTAACCATACCTACTTTACCCGGGAAATCTCGTCCCTCTATATGATAAAGCGGGACAATTTCTTGAATCGAGTTTGTTACGAAGACTTCATCAGCTGAAAGTAATTCATCTTTTGTAAAGAAACCTTCCTTCACTTCGATGCCCAGCTCTTCAGCAACCTTTATAATAAACGCACGAGTGATACCATTTAAAATCCCTGTTTTTAGCGAAGGTGTATACAAAATATCACCTTTCACGAAAAAGAGATTCGAAACAATACCCTCTGCAACATAACCTGTTTCAGTAAGGAAAATACCTTCCTTATTCACAACATTTCCAATTTCACGTTTTCCTAAAATGTTATTTAAATAATGATGAGACTTTAAGCGAGACGCACCCTCTGGTGTATTTCGCACTTGTTTTAAAACAACCCCTTCTTTTTCCACTACATCTTCGGGGGCTGCTAAAGGTTTTATAAAAACAATAACAGACGGCTCTTCATACATTTCCGTTTGCAATCCAATTTCATCTATACCCGCTGATACATTAAAGCGTACATATGCATGCTCTAATTCATTCTTAACGAGTAAATTCTTCAAAATAAGCAGTACTTCATCTTTCGTCATTGTCCATTTAATTTGCAATGTATCCAGTGCATCTATTAAACGGTCATAATGATCATCCAATAAGAAAGGATGACCATTATAAATACGAAATGTCTCAAAAACTCCAAGACCATATAAATAACCATGATCATAAGGAGAAATTCTCGCTTCACTTGCTTCTACATACTCACCATTTACGTAAACTAACACGATGTCACACTTGGGCTGTATTTACGAATGAAATTCTGCAACAACTCTTTCCCGTGGGAAGTCATAATTGATTCTGGATGGAACTGTACACCTTCAATCGGTAATGTTGTATGACGGAGCGCCATAATTTCCCCTTCTTCTGTCCAAGATGTTACCTCTAAGCAATCAGGTAACGTCTCTTTCTTAACGATAAGGGAATGATAACGTGTCGCAGTAAACGGATTAGGGATATCCGAAAAAATCGTCTTTCCGTCATGATGCATAAGCGACGTTTTCCCATGCATTAAGCGCTCCGCACGTATAACCTCTCCGCCAAACACTTGTGCAATGGATTGATGTCCAAGACAAACCCCAAAAATCGGAATCTTTCCAGCAAAGTATTGAATAACCTCCATACTAATACCTGCTTCATTAGGACTACACGGACCTGGCGAAATCATTAAAAAGTCTGGTTTCATATTCTCAATATCTGAAATAGTCACTTCATCGTTACGTTTAACAACAAGCTCTTGTCCAAGTTCTCCAAGAAACTGCACTAAATTAAATGTAAAAGAATCATAATTATCAATCATTAATATCATTTCTCTCACCTAACCGTTTCTTCGCTACGTTCTTTTGCACGCCATAAAGCAATCGCCTTTTTTAACGACTCTTTATATTCATTTTCCGGATTCGAATCAATTACAATTCCCGCTCCTGCTTGTACATGCGCTTTTCCATCTTTAGCAAGCAGTGTTCTAATTACAATATTCAATTCTGTATCTCCAGAATAACCGATCCACCCGATTGAACCTGTGTAAATCCCTCGGCGAACAGGTTCTAATTCTTCAATAATTTCCATCGTACGTATTTTCGGGGCACCAGTAATTGTTCCCCCAGGGAATACAGCCTTCACTAAATCAAAAGCATCTTTATCTTCTTCCACCTCACCACGCACATTAGAAACAATATGCATAACATGTGAGTATTTCTCAATTACCATAAATTCATCTACTTCTACAGTGCCATATTTACAAACACGCCCTAAATCATTTCGTTCTAAATCCACAAGCATGACGTGCTCTGCTCTTTCTTTTTCGTTCTCAATTAACTCTTTTGCTAATTCTTCATCCTCTTGCTCATTCGCCCCTCTAGATCTCGTTCCAGCAATCGGTCTTGTACTTACTTCGGTTCCCTCTTTCTTAATTAGCAACTCTGGCGATCCACTAACAATTTGAAAATCCCCGAGCTCCAAGTAACCCATATATGGAGATGGATTAATCTCACGAAGACTTGTATAGATTTCTAGTGGGTGTGTTTGTAACGTTCTTTCTTGCCTTGTCGACAAGTTTACTTGGAACACATCACCAGCCCCAATATATTCTTGAATACATTCAACTGCCTTCATAAAACTTTCTTCTGTAAAAGCAACTGTTTCACTTTTCTCTTCAGGGCATGCAAAAGGTATATTCACTTCTGGCGCTTCTGTCGCCCAAAGAATCTTCCATTCATTTAATCGCTCTTTTGCCTCTTCATGCTTATCTACATAATGTGTAATAATCCATAATACTTTTTCTTTTTGATCATAAACAAACACATCATCAAATAATAAAAAGAATATATCAGGTATATTAATGTCATCCTCCGCATGGGAAGGGAGTTTTTCAATATAACGGATGCAATCATAACTAAAGTAACCAATTGCACCACCTTGAAATGGAGGGTATTCCGGATTATAGTCCGTTTTCCATCGCTCCATATATTCCTGCATTAAATCTAATGGGTTTCCTTGTTTTATTGTTTCCTTACCACTTTCGCTTATATGTAACGTTTCACCCTTCCCTCGGATTACCGCTACTGGGTTCAACCCCACAATGTTATAACGACCGCCACGTCCACTCTCTAACAAAATATGTTGCGGTTTATCCTTAGAAAGAAATTTATACTGCTTAAAGAAATCTAACTGATATGGAATAGAAAGCGCTAAAGATTTTCTTCGTTGCATATCAACACCCCGTCTTCTTTTATCCCACCCTCTTAGATTAACCACCTCAAACTACATTCGTTATATATATAAAGTGGTTATACTCGAAGGCTAGTGAAAATAAATTAATTATACTACCTCTTATTTTACATGAAGTTTTCTAGTCATTCACTCTTTTCCTATTTCCAATCCAAAAAGAAAAAGCATCCTTTTCAAGGATGCTTTTTCAATCACATATAATTAAGACTCAAATTGATAAAGCGGTGTACTTAAATAACGTTCACCGTTACTTGGGATAATAACAAGTACCTTTTTCCCTTTACCTAACTTTTTCGCAATTTCTGTTGCTGCATAAATAACTGCTCCAGAAGAGATACCCACCAAAATACCTTCCTCTTTAGCCACTCTTCTTGCATATTCAAATGCTTGCTCTGCTTTTACTTGAATAATTTCATCATATACCTCTACATCCAATGTCTCTGGGATGAATCCCGCACCGATTCCTTGGATTTTATGTGGACCCGGTTTCCCACCAGATAGTACTGGTGAATCCGCAGGTTCTACTGCATAAATTTTAATATCTTTATACGCTTCCTTCAACACTTCACCAGCACCAGTA
The DNA here is from genome assembly GCF_016483705.1 of Bacillus cereus group sp. N6. Lineage (NCBI taxonomy): Bacteria > Bacillati > Bacillota > Bacilli > Caryophanales > Bacillaceae > Bacillus > Bacillus cereus group sp. N6. The sequence goes on along the minus strand of NZ_JAEHBI010000041.1, from coordinate 40,043 downwards.
ATCGTTCCACCTGTACCAATACCTGCAATAAACGCATCTAATTGGTCACCCATTTGTTCAACAATTTCTGGCCCTGTTGTTAAACGATGAATTTCTGGATTCGATTGGTTTTTGAACTGTTGTGGTATAAAGTAGCCATGCTCTTTTGCTAATTCAGTCGCTTGACGAATCGCTCCACCCATTCCTTCAGGCCCTGGAGTCAATACTAATTCCGCACCGTAAGCACGTAATAAATTACGACGCTCAATACTCATTGTTTCTGGCATTACTAAAATTGCCTTATATCCTTTAGCGGCCGCTACCATCGCTAAACCAATTCCTGTGTTACCACTTGTTGGCTCAATGATTGTATCGCCTTCTTTTAATAATCCTTTTTTTTCAGCATCTTCAATCATAGCTAATGCAATACGATCTTTAACACTGCTCCCTGGATTCATAAATTCTAATTTTAAGTATATATCTGCGCTGTTTGATTCTACGATGCGGTTCAACTTAACGATCGGCGTTTTCCCGATTAATTCTGAAACTGATTGTGCCACTCGCATTCCTGTCACTCCTAACACCGAGTATTTTTATTGGTTTTATCTATATTTAGATTTTGTCAGAAAATTCCCTGTTTGTCAATCTATTTAGAGGGTGGATTCCCTCACTTCCCTTATTACAAACTCTCAATTAAATTTGTAATATCTTCTTTAGAGAACTTGTATCGCTCATTACAGAAATGACAATGAACTTCTGTCTCTTCTTCTTCTTCGCGAATTTGCTCTAACTCTGTTTTACCTAAACTAATTAACACACTCTCAATACGTTCGCGTGAGCATGTGCAATTAAATTGAACATCCATCGTTTCTAACACTTTCACTTTATCTTCTCCAAGAACTGCATACAGTAACTCTTCTGGAGAAAGCCCTTGTTCAATTAACGTTGATACAGGAGGAATCTTCTGCAAACGATCTTCAATGAATGAAATTGTTTCTTCCTGTGCACCTGGCATAATTTGAAGGATAAATCCACCTGCCGCTAATACGCTGTCATCTCCATTTACAAGAACGCCAACTCCTACAGAAGAAGGTGTTTGCTCAGAAACTGCAAAATAATACGTGAAGTCTTCCCCTAATTCTCCTGAAACAATTGGAGATTGACCAATAAACGGCTCACGCATACCAATATCTTTAATTACTGTTACAAATCCCTCAGTACCTACCGCTTGATATACACGTAATTTCCCTTGTTCCGTTCCTTCAAAATCAACATGTGGATTCGTTACATAACCACGTACATCCCCATTTGCATGAGCATCTACTAAGATAGGACCAATCGGACCATTACCTTCTACCTTAATCGTTAACTTTTGGTCACCTTTTAACATCGCGCCCATCATTGTACCTGCAGTTAAAGAACGACCAAGTGCCGCCGAAGCTGTTCTCCATGTATCATGACGTCTTTGCGCCTCACTTACTGTGTTTGTAGTACGCACACTATATGCACGCACTTCTCCATCAAATGCTAACGCTTTTACTAAATAATCTTTCATACTCATTTATTCACCTTTCTCATGCTGTAAATTTGCATTACGCTCGTATAACATATACAAACCTTTTAATGTTAAAAATGGATCTACAACGTCAATTACATTCGATTCTTCTGAAATTAATTTCGCCAATCCACCTGTTGCAATAACTTTCGGTTCTTGTTTAGCTTCCTCTTTCATACGCTTAACAATACCTTCCACTTGTCCAACATAACCATAAAGAATACCAGATTGCATTGCACTTACCGTATTCTTTCCAACAACACTGCTTGGTTTTGTAATTTCAATACGAGGAAGTTTTGCCGCTCTACTATATAAAGCCTCTGCTGAAATCATAATTCCCGGCGTAATAACTCCACCCATATAATGCTTTTCTTCGTTAATATAACAATATGTAGTAGCCGTACCGAAATCGACAATAATAAGCGGACTTCCATACAAGTGGATTCCTGCTACCGCATTTACAATTCGGTCCGCGCCTACTTCACGTGGATTTTCATATTTAATATTTAGCCCCGTTTTTATTCCAGGACCTACTACAAGCGGTTTAATTTTAAAATACTTTTCACACATGCGCTCTAATGCAAACATAATTGGTGGTACGACTGAAGACACGATAATACCTTTCACATCTTCAAACGAAAGACCTTCATGCTCAAGCAACTGCTTTACAAGCATTCCATATTCATCTTCTGTCTTATGACGATCTGTTTCCATGCGCCAATGTTGACGAAGTTCCCCCTCTTCAAACACGCCTAGCACAGCATTTGTGTTCCCTACATCCAATACAAAAATCATATTCTCACCACTTATCTTATTTAATCTATATTTGTGCAGTATGTATAAAACTTATAAAAACATCATATCACACATACTTATATAATCAGCTTTTCTATCCTCATCATTTTACAAAAAGATTACGCTCTATTTCAATTTTTAATACCAGATTTACTTAAATTTTTTCTACTTCATTTCGTTCCACAAATAAAAAAAGGAGTGACCATCGTCACTCCTTCATCTCTTACTTATCTTCTGATTCTTCATCGTCCTTCTTCATATTGATGTTTACTTTCACATCATCTGAAGATGTTGGACGCTCTGGCAATCTGCCGTAATCATATAAATGATTGATTTGCTCTGCATCTAACGTTTCTACTTCAAGTAACGTTTTCGCAATAATATCTAGCTTATCACGTTTTTCAGTAAGAATTTGTTTCGCGCGAGCATAACATTCTTTTATAATAGTTTGCATTTCCACATCGATTTCATGTGCAATTGCATCACTGTAGTTTTGTTCTGAATGGAAGTCTCTTCCTAAGAACACTTGACCACCTTGTGAGCTACCGAATTGCATCGGTCCAAGCTTATCACTCATACCGAATTCCGTAACCATACGTCTTGCAATACCAGTCGCACGTTGGAAGTCGTTGTGAGCACCTGTACTTGCTTCACCAAACACAATCTCTTCAGCTACTCGACCACCAAGTAAACCAGTGATTTTATCAAGTAACTCTGGTTTTGTCATGAAGTAACGATCTTCTTTCGGAAGCATTACTGCATATCCACCAGCTTGACCACGAGGGACAATTGTTACTTTATGAACGATATCTGCTTCATCAAGGACAACACCAATTACAGTATGGCCAGCTTCATGGAATGCAACGATATTACGTTCTTTTTCAGAGATGACACGACTTTTCTTAGCTGGACCTGCAATAACACGATCCGTTGCTTCATCAATGTCACTCATATCAATTTTCTTCTTATCTTGACGCGCAGCCACTAAAGCAGCTTCGTTTAATAAGTTTTCAAGATCCGCACCAGAGAACCCTGGTGTACGAGTTGCAATTGCTCTTAAGTTGATATGATCATCAAGCGGTTTATTACGAGCATGTACTTTCAGCACAGCTTCACGGCCATTTACATCTGGACGATCTACTGTAATTTGACGGTCAAAACGACCTGGACGTAATAACGCTGGATCAAGAATATCAGGACGGTTTGTTGCAGCGATGATAATAATACCTTCGTTTGCACCGAATCCATCCATTTCAACAAGTAATTGGTTCAACGTTTGCTCACGCTCATCATGGCCACCACCAAGACCTGCGCCACGTTGACGTCCTACCGCATCAATTTCATCAATGAAAATGATACAAGGAGCATTTTTCTTTGCATTTTCGAATAAATCACGTACACGTGATGCACCGACACCGACGAACATCTCTACGAAATCAGAACCACTGATAGAGAAGAATGGAACGCCTGCCTCACCTGCAACGGCACGTGCTAGTAAAGTTTTACCTGTACCTGGAGGTCCTACTAATAGAACACCCTTCGGAATACGAGCACCAACTTCAGCGAACTTACGAGGATCTTTCAAGAATTCAACTACCTCAACAAGCTCTTGTTTCTCTTCATCCGCTCCAGCAACATCTCTGAAACGAACTTTTTTCTTTTCGTCATTATATAACTTCGCCTTACTTTTCCCGAAGTTCATAACACGGCTACCGCCGCCCTGAGCCTGGTTTAATAAGAAGAAGAATAAAATGAAGATAATGACGAACGGAATGATAGAAGTAAAGAACGTTACCCAAGCACTTGTTTCTTCTGCTGGTTGATACTTAACTTCAGCACCTTGCGCTTTGTCATTAATTTTCTTTTGTAATTCCTCAGTATTTGGTGCATAAGTAACAAATTGTTCTCCTTGGCTAGAGTTGTTAAATTGTCCTTTTACCTCAAATACACCATTTTTCGGTTGAAGTTGCACATTACGCACTTCACCTTTTTCTAGTTTAGTAATGAATTTATCGTAGCTAACTGATGTCGTTTTTTGTGTCGAACCATTAAAATAGCTCACGATTCCAATTACTACTAGGAATATCAGTAAATAAAAGATGGTATTACGGAAGATACGATTCATTCCTAACCTCCTCTCACGGCATAAACACTATAGTAAATCGTAACATAGAAAAACTTTCCTATACAATTGTGACGCCTGCATTTAATTAATTTGAGTAAACACTTGGTTTTAATACTCCTACATAAGGAAGATTACGGTACTGCTCTTTATAATCTAATCCATACCCTACAACAAATTCATGTGGAACAGTAAACCCAACATAATCCGCTTTCAAATCTACCTTACGGCCTGTCGGCTTATCTAATAACGTAACAATTTTTACAGACTTCGCTTTACGATATTTGAATAGGTCTACTAAGTAACTTAGCGTAAGACCGCTATCAATAATATCTTCAACGATTAAAATATCGCGACCCTCTACAGAAGTATCAAGGTCTTTTAAAATTTTCACTTCGCCTGTTGAAACAGTAGAGTGACCGTAACTAGATACAGCCATAAAATCCATTTCAAGATATGTATCTGTTCTCTTTAATAAATCTGCCATGAATGGCATTGCGCCCTTTAATACACCAATCGCAAGAGGTATTGTGTTTTTATAATCCTCTGCAATAACCGCACCTAATTCGCGCACCTTTTCTTGTATTTGTTCTTCAGAAATTAATACTTTTTCGATATCTTGATTCATCATTTCATTATCCTCCCGGAAGACTCCTTGCTTTTGTAGTGAATAATCATATATTTATCCTTCTTTGCCGCCTCTTTCGAGATAGCAAATGCAGATCGCTTCAACAAGGGTACCCAAATAATATTCCCACTTGCATCACAAACGACCGGCCATTCTTCTCTTTTTTCTCTTGGTACTTTTGCTTCGATAAAAATAGTTTTTATCTTTTTTGTGCCATTCATACCTTGTATTGACATGCGATCTCCATTTTCTCTAGAACGAATACGAAGTGGATATGATATATCATTATACTTAGCAACAAATACTGTTTCATTCATGTTACTTGGTATGTCTTCGCTCACCTCTGTTACAAGCTTATCCCCGTTCGATAGCGTAATTGTCCCGGGCACTGATAAATCTTGTAAAAAAGGAGAAACAATTTCTTGTTTAAATCCAAAGCTGCACTCCTCGTATGCGCGAACAATTTTTAAATCACCTGGGAAATCAAGTGAACCCGAAGGTTGTGTCCGCTTAAAAAACTCGATCACTTTGTCAATATGTATAGAGGAAAGAGAAGATGGAATCTTATATTCATAAAGATAGTTTAATATTAGTTGAATCCCTCTTCTTTGTAAAGGCATAGACATGGATTCAAAGGCAGGAATTGATAAGCTAATTTGTTTATCACTTTTTTTTGTAATTACTTTATTCATTTTCTCAAAAGCTAATTCCTGCAAATACGCCTCATCCTCTTGCATCTGCATGCTAAATTTTTGGAATTTCTCATGCACTTGTGAATTTTCTTCTTTCAAATGAGGAAGAACATATTTGCGTAATCGATTCCTTGTATATACTTCCTTTTTATTACTTGGATCTATACGGGGAATTATTTTTAGCTTATTACAGTAATCAACAATCTCTTCCTTCGTTACTCCAAGTAACGGCCTAATTAAATATCCATTATGAAAAGGACGCTTCACTGCAATTCCTGCATATCCTTTCGGAGTACTCCCTCGTACAAGGCGCATTAAAATCGTCTCTACTTGATCATCACCATGATGTCCAAGAGCTACATATCTCGCATCATATTTCTTCATTATTCTTTCCAAAAATGCATATCTGCATTCTCTAGCAGCAACCTGTGCATTCATTCCGTGTTGCTGTTGATATTGCGACACATTAATCCTTATCGTTTCGCAAATAACTCCCAGCCCTTTACAAAGGTCCTGCACAAACTGTAGGTCCTCATGAGATTCATCACCTCTAAACATATGGTCCACATGTGCCACTACAATTTCGAACTGTTTTGCTGCTCTTTTTTCTAACAAATAATATAGAAGAGCCAAAGAGTCAGGACCACCAGAAACCCCTACAACAATTGTTGAACGTTCCTTTAATACATCATGCTGCTTTACAAAGTCATCTACCTTTTCAACAAATGTATCTTTCAACTTCGTAATCACCTTTCATTAAACAAGAACAGCAACGTTAGTTACCTTGTTTATAATGGTACAACTTTTACAAACATTGTGCAAAAAAAAGATATACAAAAATTACATTTTTATCTTACATCATCCGTACATATTCACAAAAGTAATAACATTATCTTTTAAAGTAAAAAAACCTAGGCATCCACCTAGGTTTTTAGAAAGAAACAGTGATAAAGAAACATCACACTTAAAATTTATTGTGCCTGCATTCCTACAATTGGAATCGTAGCCCACTTCGGCATATTTTTCTTCACTTTCGCCACAACGATAGTCATATCATCATTTATATAACCATCACAAGAGCGAATCACCTCTTCCATAATGATATCAGCAATTTCTTGCGGATCTTCGGTTTGTAATTCTTTAATTTTTCGTTTCATCCATAGTTCATGATTTTCTACATGTTGCGCTCCCTCGAAAATCCCATCGCTCATCATAATAAGGATATCGCCCGTTTTTAATTGTTCACCTACTACATCAACTTCAACATCCTCAATAATGCCCATCGGCAAATTACTTGCCTCAATTTTCAAAATATTGTTCGCACGTTTAACAAAACTCGGCGTCGATCCAATCTTTAAAAATTTCGCACTCGCATCCCGTAAATCCACCATAGCTAAATCTAACGTCGTAAACATCTCTTCTGTTGTTCTTAAAGAAAGAATAGAATTGATAGATTTAATCGCTATTTCCTCATCAATGCCTGATTGAAGTATTTTTTGTAATAATTTTACCGTTTCTTTACTCTCCATATGAGCTCTTTGCCCGTTTCCCATACCATCACTAATTGCAAGCGCATATTTACCAACACTTAAATCCATCATCGCATAAGAGTCACCAGAAACAAACCCACCGCCTTTTGCAGCTGTGGCCAACCCAGTATCAAGAGAATACGTTTTTGCCGAACCAAATGATATTAAGCTGTGGCCGTTCGGATAAGAAGATTTTTCTTCATGTTTAACAACAATATTTTCCTTTAGAATGTCAGAAAGCATCGGCGCAACTAACTTTTCACATTCTCCATGTTCATTAGATGCAACTGGAATCAACATTTCAATATCAATACTTCCTCTATCTAAACAATATATATCAACATGCTCTACTTCTACGCCAAAATCACGAAACGCTTGCATAATCTGTTCTTCCTGCACTTGATGATTTTCTCGTTCTCTTTGGATCTCCTTAGCAAAATCCTCCATAACTTTTGATACACCTAATAGTTGCTCCGCTACTATTCTACGGTTTTCTTTCATTTGTTTTCGTAATTTTTGTCCTTCATAGAAGTGATCTAATTCACCCGCTACTAAATCCGTCACTTTCTTCCCTCTCACACAATGCTTGTCCCATTCACGAACTAACTTCCGATTATGCTGCAACGTCCCCTCTTCCGTTTCACTCATTATTTGTTTCATATAATCGTACGTTTTGTCGAAATTAACTACCCAGCATTGGTCCTTTTTAAAGCATGTTTGACATGTTTTTGCAGTAATTGTACTTAAGAACAAATCCGCTTCTGTCTCTTTATCTTCCTCCTCCACATATCCATATACAGAAAAGCTATTAGATAAAGCAGCAAATACATTGGCAAATTGATTAATTTTATTCGCTGTAACATCACGCATCCTTCTTAAATACTGTTGTTGATCTTGCGAATGTTCCTGTGTGCCTGGCATGAATTTAGCAATACGATCCATAACAAGTTTCGGTGTTAATAAGAAGAACATAATCGCCATACCAGATTCAATTAAAGTTGTCACAATGTTTGTTTGCTTGTCTACATATAGCGTAATCAAGCTCGTCCCAATTAATAAACCTAAACTAACACCTAAACGCTTCCCTTCTTTTAACAAACCACCAAGCAACCCAGAAAAAGCAAGTAGACTAAGTTGAGACAAACTGGAGACATTGGCTAAACTTAATATTAATCCAGTGACGACCCCCACTGTAGATCCTGTAGCAGCCCCCGCAATAAATGCAAACACGAGCACTAAATACCTAGTAAAAATATGTTGAATAGAAGCGTCATATACAAACCAATCTGTTGTCCCTGTTAAAACAGATGCTAGTAATATAATTAAACAAACAATTTCTTCTGTCTCTAGCGCTTGTTGTTTACCTTTTCGTTCTACTAAAAGCGGAACACTTTGTAAAAATATCATAGTTAATACGAAGCTAAGCCCTGCCTCAATCGTACTAACGAGTAAATCGTACATGGTGACAGTTTGTTGCGCGAAATATACGACAACTAAATGTGCGGTTAATGCGGAGATAAATACTTGGAATGGAACAAGTCCAACAGTTTTACGTGTAAACCGACTAAAGAAGATATTATAAATGAAGAAAGTAAAAATAGATGCAAAGGTAAAGAATAAATTATCTATCGAAACTGAAAGTGCGCCCCCCATAAGAGCCAAGAACGCGAGCGGCATTTTATCCCGCTTCATAACATAAACAGCAGCAAAAAACGGCAGTGCAAACGGTAAAATGTTTGTTAATATATATGCTCGTCCCAAAAGAAAACCAATAACAACAATAATAAATCCCCATCTAAAGAAAACCTGTTCAAACTTCATTCGCAACTTACTCGTCCACTTTACTGCTCCAAGCTGACTCTCATTCATTGCCAATGCACTTGTATTCATAGTATTCCTTCCTGCTTTAGGCATATTTTTAACACCACCTGCATAGTTTAATTACTGTCATTATAAAAGATGATTATTGGGATTTTTGTCAAAACAACAGTTTTCACTTTTATAATCGTTCGACTTTTTATTCGAAATAACTCTACATATATACACGGTATGTAATTTATTCTCGCTATTTTAATTGAACATTCAGAAAATATAGGGTGATTTTGTAGAAGTGTTGTATGTCTTAATTTATTTAACAAAAAAAGATCATGCAAATTTGCATGATCTTTTTAGGATGACCCGTACGGGATTCGAACCCGTGTTACCGCCGTGAAAGGGCGGTGTCTTAACCACTTGACCAACGGGCCGTTAAATTAAATATAGCGGCGGAGGGGATCGAACCCCCGACCTCACGGGTATGAACCGTACGCTCTAGCCAGCTGAGCTACACCGCCATGTCGTCTTATTTAACGGACAATTAGTATCTTACCTCAGATATATTTTAAAGTCAACACATCTTGAAAACTTTTTTAAAAATATATTTTCACATATAAAAAAGCACCCCGAGCAATCGCCCTGGGTACCTCTCTATATGCTAAGAATTAAACGTTCTTATTATCCGCGACGTGCGCCACGGCCACCACGTTTAGATTCTGTGTTACGCTTTAAAGAAGTTAAACGATCTTCACTGTCCTTTAAGAAACGTGCCATCTTTTGCTCGAATGTTTCTTTTGGAGCTCGTTCGTTACCGCCGCCACGGTTATCTCTGTTGAAAGAACGATTACGTTGTGGACGTCCAGAACGTTGTTGATCGCCACCGCCACCGCGTTGGTATTCACCACGTGGACGATCTCCTTCTGTTTTTTCACGCTCTTTCGCTTTTTTAATAGATAGACCGATCTTACCATCTTTTTCAACGTTAATAACTTTTACTTCTACTTGGTCGCCCACTTTTAAGTGATCGTTAATATCTTTCACATAATTATCAGCAACTTCACTAATATGAACAAGACCCGTTAAGCCTTCTGGCAGCTCCACAAAAGCCCCAAAATTTGTAATACCTGTTACTTTACCCTGTAACTTGCTGCCTACCTCGATTGACATAAAAAAAATGCTCCTCCTTAGTGGTTAAAAAGTCAAATTTTACTTTATTATATATAATCCTAAAATATAGTGTCAATAAGACATACTCTACTTAGAAACAGGAAAAATTATCTCCCCTTTTCCAGAGAAGAAATAATCCCTTCTAGCAATCTTTAATACGTACTCTTCATCATTCAACTTTTGAACTTCGTCTTTTAGACTCTTTTCTTTATTCGTTAATGAATCCAGTTCTTTTTTCATGTCCTTAACTTTTGCTTCTTTTGCTCTAATGGAACTGTTTTGTTGATAAAACGTTACACTAATACTCGCAATAATTGTAAAAGCAAAGACAAGAAAAACCGCTAAACGGCGATAAAGTCGCTTCCTGTTCTCATCCGTTTGTATTATATGCTCTTTAACAGGATTTGGACTCTGTTTTTCGATTGTTCTTTGTCTCAGTTCCCTCATTTCCGAGGTCCCCCTAACTTCTTTTTTATACGCCCCCATAATTGGAAGATGTGTCCCTTCAATTTTGCTATATATTGCAGGAACCCTACATGTTTCATTATAAAAAGTTTAACACGATTAGGGAGAAGTTTCCATATGAGCGAAGCAATAAATCGAACAGGCCAGAAAAAAACTTTCCATATGAAAAGTAATATCCAAATCACCATTTTCCATAACACATGTCCAATTGAAAGCAGTATACGAAATAAGAATAATATAAATGCAATAAATAGCTGCGCTATAATAATAACAGGTTTTATCATGAGTAGCTTTATAATTTGAACAAAAAAGTGTGTTGTTTGCATAAAAATATAGATGAGAAAATTTAACAGTCTCATGTATATTGCTTTCAATAAGCTTTGATATGCCGCAAAACCACATAATAATGCCAAAAATACATATATACGTAGTTCAGCTTCATTTACAAGAAGCAGTACATAAAAAACGAATAATGCTTGGACAATCCAAAATAGTATATCATGAATAAATACAAGCCAACGTTTACGTTCTTGCCGCTTTAAAAATCGTTGGTATGTATCTAAAGACGCTCCAATCCAAGCACCCATTCCGATCATTGAGAGCATCGTATACAACTGAATTGTTAGGCTCATTTAAACAACTTACTAAAGAATCCTTTAGTTTTCTCCCCTTGATTCTCATCAATATACAGCATCTCATGAACTTTCCCTTTAATCGATACAACACCTTTTTCTACATCTAAATTTTTCATTTGCAAATTTTGACCACGAATTGTTAAAAAACCCATTACGGTCTCAAGTAAAAACTCCTCGCTATCAAAACTCTCTACCTGCTTTACACCGGTAATATCAATTACACGCCTGCCACGCATAATAATATCATGCTCTACCGAAACATTTTGTTGATTAGAAGACATAGGTGAGTAACCATTATCCACGTAAATCCCCCCATAGATTTATACTAGCTAATAGTAATGTATGAAGGGATAATTGATTTTAGAACAAGCCTTCTTCAGCCTTTACTTTTTCTTCGCGAACTAAACTATACATATTTGCTGCATCTTCTTTTTTAGTCGTTTCTTTCAATTCGTTTATTTTTACAGTTACTATTTTTTGACCAAAACGAATTGTTAATTCATCAGCTACTTTTACATCTGAACTCGCTTTTGCCACTTGACCATTAATTGATATTCTTCCTTGATCAGCTACTTCTTTCGCTAATGTTCTTCTTTTAATTAAACGTGATACTTTCAAAAACTTATCTAGACGCATATCAAATCCCCCTATTAACGCTCTGTTTGTTTTGCCTCTTCCCATAAAACGTCTAACTGCTCTAATGATAAATCTTGCATCTCTTTATTCATTTCAGCTACCTTTGCTTCCATGTATAAGAAACGACCGACGAATTTCTCATTCGTTGAACGTAACGCCTCTTCGGGATCTATTTTATAATGACGAGCTATATTCACAAACGCAAATAGTAAATCGCCAAATTCACCTAACATTTTCGCCTCATCCATATTTGTAACTTCTTGTTGGAACTCTTGCCATTCTTCTAAGACTTTCTCTATCATCGGTTGTACATCAACCCAATCGAAACCAACTTTGCCAGCTTTTTTCTGGATTTCATAGGCGCGTAGTAACTGTGGCAAACTTTTTGGAACCCCATTTAAAACAGATTCTTTCACGAATCCTTTTTCTTGTTTTTTAATTTCTTCCCAATTGGCAATTACTTCATCGGCATTATTTACATCCGTATTCCCAAATACATGCGGGTGGCGGCGAACCATTTTCTCAGATAAAGTTCGAATAATATCATCTATAGAGAACCAACCTTCATCCTCCCCGATTTGAGCATGCAACATAACTTGTAATAATATATCACCCAGTTCTTCTACTAAGTGATCATCATCCTCTTCATCAATTGCTTCCAACACTTCATAAGCTTCCTCAATTAAATACTTCTTTAAAGATTGATGTGTTTGCTTTTTATCCCACGGACAACCATTCGGTCCACGAAGGTCCGCAATAATTTCTCTAAGCACATCAAACTGTTGATACAAGGACGCACGTTCTTTAACTGGTGGTACATATACACTCGTTAAATTATTCAACTCTGTTTCATGATCTAACATGTACAACGGCACCTTTTTAACTTGTTCAAATGAAGTCCCTGCAGCTGTTACGATATACACTTCATAATCATCTGGTAGCATCTCCATTAATGTTAATTTCACATCAGATGCAACGAATGCGTCATATACTTGGCAAAAGATTAAATGTTGACGTAATTCTAATTGTCCTCTTTCAAATGATGTGGCGTCAATTAATTGGAATCCTTCAATCGGATCAATCTTTAGACTCGCAAACATAGGATCAAGGAAACTTTGTCCACCTTCAATGCGCACTTCAACATTCGCTACTTCACCTTTTTCCAACAGTAGCTGAACCGTTCTTTCCGCTACAAGCGGATGCCCTGGCACGGCATAGATGATTTCTGTGCCTTCAGCTTGTTCTAACAATGTATTCGCGATTGTTTCATATACAATTTCAAATGTATCATGCGCTTCATATATACTGTCAAAGGCTGTATATTGTATACCTTCTTTCTCCAACTCTTCTATAACGGGATGTTCCTTCGTTCTAACAAACATGTGATCTGCTTCTTTTATTTTTCGATATACACCCATCGTTAACTGATCTAACTCACCAGCACCTAATCCTAAAATAGTAATGATTCCACTCACAACCTGCCACCTCTATCCACTCTTCTTCAATGAACCTTCTTTTTTCTCTCTTTTCATAACGGTTCCTATTTCCGCTTTTGTAAATACACGTAATTTTAAAATTAAAAACACATATGTTAATCCACCGATAGCTACACCTAACAATGCCTCAAGTGTTGCAATTCCTCTATGCCTTGTATCAATTACTAATCCAGACATTTGCATCAAACGTATAAATATTATTAATACAAACCCCATACCGATACCACTAATAACTACACCTAACATATTACGCTTATCGATAAGCGATTCGGATACAGCTTGCATAAGTAATGCACTATTTAGCACAGAAATTACAATTAACGCAACTAGTGTTGCAATTGCAGCTCCCTTCACACCAAAATACGGCATTAATGTATAATTTAAAGCTAACTTTAAACAACCCCCAAATATAACGAATATTGCTGGTTTTAATGTTTGTCCTAACCCTTGCAAAATAGAAGCAGTTGTAATCGACAATGAACTAAATAAAATAGATAAAGATAAAATGGATAAAACATCTGACCCATCACTATTTTCAAACAACATAATATTCGTAGGCTGAATAATACAAGTTAATCCAATGGCAGCTGCAAATCCAATAACAAATGTTATTTTCATTGCTAACTTTACCTTTTCTCGAATAAAGGAAAGATCTCCTCTTTCCTTCGCCGCTGTAATAATTGGAATAAGTGACAATGAGAAAGAAGTTGTCACGACAGTACCTAATTGCATAAGCGGGATACTTCTGTCGTAAACACCTTTTAATACCTTTGCACTTTCAGCTTGCTCTCCTGCCCCAATAAGTAAGGAATAGAAGGAAATGGAATCAGCCATTTGTATAAAAATAAGTACTAAGTTACTAACACAAATCGCCAATCCCTGCCAAAACAGAATTTTAATGATCCTCTTTTTTCCCTTAATTCTCTTTACACTCTTGAAAAATATAGAACGAAAGTCATGACGCATATAAAGTACAAGTACGATAATCCCAATTAGTCCGCCTGCGATTGAACCTAACATAGCACCTGCACCGACTGTATATAAATCAAATCCGCGAGCAATTAGGAATAGAGATAAAAATACAATAATAGAAACACGAATTGTTTGTTCTATCACTTGCGAAACAGCTGTTGGCATCATATTATTGAACCCCTGAAAATATCCTCTTGCTACAGATAAAAACGGCATCAATATGAATGAAAATGAAATAACACGTAATAACTTATCTAAGTGTATATCACCCATGGCTGCTGCAATTGTTTCGGCACCAAAAAACAATGTAAAAAAGCCTACGAAACCAATTCCTAATAAAAACCAAAAAGATACACAGATAATTTCTTCTGCTTCTTGTTGTTTCCCTCGCTCTAATCGTTCCGCAACCATTTTTGAAATTATAATGGGGAACCCATAAGTAGCTAAAATTAAACAAAATCCATAAAACGGATAAATTTGTTGGTAAATATAAAAACCAATATCACCCGCTATATTTTGATATGGAATACGGTAAAAAGCGCTTAATACCTTTGTAACAAAACTTGCGATTGTTAATATAATAGCCCCACGCCAAAAGGCTTGATACTTCTTCGATTCCATACAAGAAAACTCCTTTTTCTATTCTCACCCCTCGTATTATATCATAAAGAAAAGGACAAGCTTCCTTGCCTACACGAGTAATAATACGTTCGTGCAACGCTAGAAATGTTCAACGAAAAAAGGTAGCAAAGCGCTACCTTCATTCAATATACATATATCTCCAAATATTTGATTTCTCAAAAAGAAATATCATAATTAGGAAAGATTGCTACTTCTAAAATTCGATATAGCCTTACTGCTCCATTTGTTTCGCTAAAAAGCTTGCAGCTGTATTTACTGACTTATGCTCTACTTCACTTATAATATCCTCTTTAGAGAAGATAACAACAGCTCCAATTGGATCCCCATTCGCAACAATCGGGCCAATTGTATAGGAACTCACTTTTTCTGTTACTCCATCAATAATTGAAATTTCGCTTTCATCTGTCATAATTACAGACTTACGCTCTTCCATTGTCTTCTCAATTAAATCGCCAACACTTTTATTTAAGTATTCTTTTTTAGATACGCCTGCTACTGCGATAACAGAATCACGATCGCATACAAGCACATTATGTCCTAAGCTATCGTATAAAGCTTCCGTATATTCCTTTGCAAAATTACCTAGTTCACTAATTGGAGAATATTTTTTCAAAATCACTTCTCCATCGCGATCAACAAATATTTCTAGTGGGTCTCCTTCTCGAATACGTAAAGTTCTACGAATTTCCTTCGGGATTACTACCCTACCTAAATCATCAATTCGACGTACGATTCCAGTTGCTTTCATTCTAATGCTGCCTCACTTTCTACTGATGATCAAAGTGGTGAATTTACCTGTTCATGTAAAAATCACCAACTGTTAGACATAGTATTTTACACATTAGTTCTTCTATGCACGCCGAATTGTATTTTTTTATCTTATATTAGGCATTTATGACTTCTTTTTTTACATCTGGTAGGCCTTTTAATAAATTTTCAGCAATTGTTAACCACTTCGATGTCTCTAAACCATTTGTTTTCATAACGATTTTCAATTGCGATCCTTCCATTCCTAGACCAATCATACGTCCAAAACTATTTCCAAGCATGAATAATTTTCCGCCATCAATATTTTGACTTGCTTGTTCTGAGAACAGAATTGTCACTTCAAATTTATTTTGCTTAATTAACTCAATTTGTTCTTTCATTGCCAATACTTTAATATTTGCAATTTGCAATAAGTAACCAACTTCTTGCGGGTAATCACCAAATCTATCTATCATCTCTTCCTGCAACTCTTCAATATCCTCAATTGCAGAAACACCTCTAAACTGTTTATACATCATAATCTTTTGTTTACTATCTGAAATATAAGCATCTGGTAAATATGCATCTACTTCTAAATCAATTTCAACATTAACTGTATTTTCAACCCCATCTGTTCCTCTACGCTGTTCAATTGCATCTTTTAACATTTGAGAATATAGATCAAATCCGACAGAATCAATAAATCCATGCTGTTCGGCTCCTAACAAGTTACCTGCACCACGAATGGATAAGTCTCTCATCGCAATTTTGAAACCTGACCCAAGCTCTGTGAACTCTTTAATGGCTTGCAGACGCTTCTCTGCAACTTCTGATAACACTTTATCTCGTTTGTATGCAAAGTATGCATATGCAACACGATTAGAACGTCCAACACGACCACGAAGCTGATACAGCTGCGATAATCCCATACGATCTGCATCAAATACAATTAACGTATTTACATTCGGAATATCTACACCCGTCTCAATAATTGTTGTACTTACAAGAACATCATGCTGCCCTTCTAAAAACGATAGCATAACAGACTCTAATTCACCTTCGTTCATTTTCCCATGTGCATACGTTACACGCGCGTCTGGAACTAACATCGAAATTTCATCTGCTTTTCTTTCGATATCCTCCACACGATTATATAGGAAGTAAATTTGCCCACCTCTTGCAAGCTCTCGTTCTATCGCTTCTCGCATTAACGCTGGATTATACTCTACTACATACGTTTGGACTGGGAAACGATTTTCTGGTGGTGTCTCAATAACAGATAAGTCACGCACACCAAGCATAGACATATGGAGTGTACGCGGAATCGGAGTTGCCGTTAATGTTAACACGTCAACATTTGCTTTTAATTGTTTAATTTTTTCTTTATGCGTTACACCAAACCTTTGTTCTTCATCAATAATAAGAAGACCTAAATCTTTATAAGTAACGTCTTTAGATAAAATACGATGCGTTCCGATTACGATATCTACCGTACCATCTTTTAAGCCTTTAATTGTTTCATTTTGCTGTTTTCTCGTACGGAATCTACTTAATAATCCTATATTGATTGGATAATCTTGAAAACGCTCTCGAATTGTTTCATAGTGTTGTTGTGCAAGGATCGTTGTCGGCACTAAAATTGCAACTTGTTTTTCATCCATAATTGCCTTAAATGCCGCACGGATAGCTACTTCCGTCTTTCCATATCCTACATCACCACAAAGAAGCCTATCCATCGGACGTCCACGTTCCATATCTTTCTTAATCTCGTCAATAGAACGTAATTGATCCTCTGTCTCTTGATATGGGAAAGAAGATTCAAATTCTTGTTGTTCTGCCGTATCTGGTGTATATGCATAACCTTTTGAAGCTTCGCGCTCAGCATATAGTTTAATTAGGTCATCCGCAATGTCTTGTACAGATTTTTCAACTTTCGTTTTGACCTTTTTCCAATCATTTCCGCCCAATTTATAAACTTTAGGATCCTTACCTTCAGATCCTACATATTTCTGCACTTGGTCAATTTGTTCAATTGGAACGTATAACTTATCATTACCTTGATATTTAATATTCAAGTAATCTTTATGAACACCATTAATTTCTAGTGTCTCGATACCTAAGAATTTACCTATACCATGATTTACATGAACTACATAATCTCCAACTTTTAATTCCGAATAACTTTTAATACGTTCAGCATTAGATAACTTCTGCTTACGTTGTGATTTTTTAACTTTTTTATGAAAAAGCTCTTTTTCAGTAATAACAACAAGCTTTTGCATCGGCATTTCAAATCCTGCATGTAAATCACCTACAGCAATTTGCAACCTTCCAGGCAATAATATATCTGTGCCCTCTACGATATCTGCCTCAATATCATAATCACTTAAAATATGTTGTAGTTTTTTTACACGTTCATCATCTGTGCCGAGCACAACAGTCGTAAAATGCCCTTCGTTCCATCTATCAATTTCAGTTTTCAACAACTGCATCTGCCCATGGAAATCTTGCATTGTTTTACATGTCACATTCACAATATTTTGCGGATGTGTATGTGCTATATGACGTAAGAATAACGTTAAATATACAAAACTTCTTTTTTTATGATGAAGAAATTCCTCAAACGAGTGTGAGAAAGATAAATCTTGAATAATTGTTCCCTCACCAAGAAGTGATATATACCATTCCGCCTCTTCCGTTTCAAGATGTGATGCCGTTTCTTGAATACGAGAAATCTCATCCAAAACCACAATACCATCTTCAGGTAAATAATCTATCAGACTAGCAGGTTCTTTATAGAAAATAGATAAATATTTAAACATCTGTTCTATACTTTGCCCGTTTTTTAACATCTCAATTTCATGACTTACCGTTTCAAGCACTGTAGTCTTCAATTTATCATCGGAAAGTTTTTGCATCGTCTTAGTCAAGCCTTCCTCAAGATGCTCAATTCCCGACTTCAATTCTTCCTGTGAAAATAAAAACTCTGTTGCTGGACCAAATCTAACACTTTCTTTTTTATCTTGAGAGCGCTGTTCATCCACATCAAATAATCGAATAGAATCAACTTCTGTATCGAAAAATTCAATACGAAATGGTAACTCTTCAGTTAATGGGTAAATATCTAATATTCCCCCGCGCAAACTGAATTCCCCAGGAGCTTCTACCATCGACTTACGCTCATAACCAATATGATGTAAAGTATGCAAGAATGTATCTAAATCAATCTCTTGCCCTAGATTGATTTCGATTTGCCTTTGCTTCCACAACTCTTTCATTGGTAAAAATCTGCGTAGTCCTGCAACTGGCGCTACAATAATCCCGTTCTCTCCTGCCGCTAAACGATTCAATACTTCAATACGTTGCGCCTTCAATTCTGGGCTTGCAACACCAATTTCTGATGCTATCAATTCATTTACTGGGTATAACCACACATCTTTTTCACCAAGTAACGCCACTAAATCTTCATGCACTTTTTGTGCTTGATATAAATTATGCGTCACAATAAGTTGTGATTTTTTTGTTTTTTTATATAAGGCCGCCATTAATAACGAACGAGAAGAGGTTGCCATACCTGATACAAGTTGTTCTTTTAAACCATCTTCTAGTCCATTAATAACCGATTGGATCTCTTCATTTTTATAAAATTGCTCTAATAAACCTATCATTTTCAAAACCCCTCTCAACATAAAGAGCAAGCCACTATATTTTATGCAAATATTTTGGAAAAAGAAAACAGAAAAATGCTTTGGACATGCCAAAGCGACAACATTTTATTGCAGAAATTTTTCATATTCATAATACTCAGGATAAGATGCGAGCGTTTCTTGACACGATTCACAAATCGTTTTTATATATATATTTCCATTCTCATGAAAATGAATCATCTCTACTACTTCTTGCTCTGTTAGTTGAAATAAAACGTCGCTATACACTTTTTCTGCAGTAACGGAGCCTACATTACTCCCGCAATGTCTGCAATAATAATACCCTTCCATACTAGCCTCCTAAAAATCCAATTACTACTAGTATGGGTAAAAACAAGACAAAATATTCCCAATCATA
Source organism: Bacillus cereus group sp. N6 (assembly GCF_016483705.1). Lineage (NCBI taxonomy): Bacteria > Bacillati > Bacillota > Bacilli > Caryophanales > Bacillaceae > Bacillus > Bacillus cereus group sp. N6. The sequence goes on along the minus strand of NZ_JAEHBI010000041.1, from coordinate 20,103 downwards.
CCCTTAACTATTGAAGGTATTCATGATTTGAAGAAAAGGTTTATTTAACCATTCTTCACATGCATCCGCTGCTTTTTCAATAGAATAACTCACATCAGGAATTTCTTCCGATGTAAAACGTCCTAATACGTAATCTACTACCTTCATGCCATTTTTCGGACGATCAATTCCCATGCGGATACGTTGAAACTCTTGTGTTCCTAAATGTGAAATTGTTGATTTCACACCATTATGTCCACCAGCACTACCTTTCATACGAAGGCGTAATTTACCTACAGGGATGTCTAAATCATCGTACAGAACAACGAAGTCCTCAACATCAATTTTATAGTAATCCATGAGTGGTCGAATACTTTCCCCAGATAAATTCATATATGTAAGTGGCTTTAATAAGATTACTTTTTCTCCATTAACAAATCCTGCACCAAATACTCCTTTAAATTTTTGTTCATTCAAAGAAATATTCCAACGCTTTGCAAGTTCATCAATCGCCATAAATCCAATATTATGCCTTGTTAATTCATATTCTCTACCTGGGTTCCCAAGTCCTACTATCAATTTCATTCTTGTACCACTACTTTCTTTTTTCGATACGAAAAGACGTAACCAATCTTGGTTACGTCTCATTCTATCCAATTAATTGAATAATACACTTACAGATTCTTCTTCGTATACACGAATGATTGCTTCTCCGATTAGTGGAGCAACTGAAAGTTCATGTACTTTGTCGATTTTCTTCTCTTCTGGTAATACGATAGAGTTCGTTACAACTAACTCTTTAATATTTGAGTTTTGGATACGCTCAATTGCTGGACCAGATAATACTGGGTGTGTACAGCAAGCATATACTTCAGAAGCACCGTTCTCAACAAGAGCGTTTGCTGCTAATGTGATTGTACCAGCTGTATCAATGATGTCATCAATTAAAATTGCTGTTTTACCTTCAATATTACCGATAATGTTCATTACCTCTGATACGTTCGGACGAGGACGACGCTTATCAATAATAGCGATTGGTGCTTTTAGGCGATCTGCCATTTTTCTAGCACGAGTTACCCCACCGTGGTCTGGTGACACGATTACGATATCTTTAAGACCTTTTGTTTCAAAGTAATCTGAAAGAATCGGTACACCCATTAAGTGGTCGATTGGGATATCAAAGAACCCTTGAATTTGTGGAGCATGTAAATCTAGAGTGATTACACGAGTTGCACCTGCTGTTTCAAGCAAGTTTGCTACAAGTTTCGATGTAATTGGTTCACGAGAACGCGCTTTACGGTCTTGACGCGCATAACCATAGTAAGGAATAACAATATTAATTGTTTTTGCAGATGCACGTTTTAATGCATCGATCATAATAAGTAATTCCATGATATGTTCGTTTACTGGGAAGCTTGTAGATTGAATAATGAATACATCGCAACCACGGATACTTTCTTCAATGTTAATTTGAACTTCTCCATCACTAAAACGATCAACAGAACATTTTCCTAGTCCTACTCCAATGTGCTTTGCAATTTGCTCAGCAAGTTCCTTATTAGAGTTTAAAGAGAATACTTTCAAATTAGAATTTAGATATTGAGTCGACATCTAGATTAACCCTCCACATTATGATTTTTTCTTATTCAGCAATTGATCAACATAGTCTTCTTTGTTAACTTGACGTGCACGTGCTACAGATAATGCTTTTGATGGAACATTCTCTGTAATTGTAGAGCCTGCTGCCACATAAGCACCATCTTCAACTGTTACAGGAGCGACAAGGTTTGAATTACATCCAATAAATACCCCGTTACCAATCACAGTTTTGAATTTATTCTTACCGTCATAGTTCACCGTAATTGAACCACAACCAAGATTCACGTCTTCTCCAACTTGTGCATCCCCGATATAACTTAAGTGTGAAGCTTTACTTCTATTACCAAAAACAGTTTTTTTGATTTCCACGAAGTTTCCAACGCGTACTTCATCTCCAATAACTGAATCTGGGCGAATATGTGCAAATGGACCAACCGATACTTCTGTACCAAGTTTACTATCATGTACAGTAGATTGTCGAATTGTCGTACGATCTCCAATTTCACTATCGCGAATTACTGTGTGCGGTCCAATTTCACAATCAGAACCAATTACAGTATTCCCCTCAATAATTGTTCCTGGATGAAGAACTGTATCACTACCGATAATTGCATCAGCAGAAATATACGTGTTACTTGGATCAATAATTGTAACACCATTTACCATGTTTTTACGGTTGATACGGTTTTTCATAATAATTTCCGCTTGCGATAGAGCGACTCTGTCGTTAACACCTAACGTTTCATCGAAGTGCTCTGTTTGATAAGCCGATACGATATGACCTTCATTTTTTAAAATCTCAATAACATCTGGCAGGTAATATTCACCTTGTACGTTATCATTTGAAACTTTAGAAAGTGAGGCGAATAAAGCTTTATTATCAAAACAATACGTACCTGTATTGATTTCTTTAATAGCTAATTCTTTCTCATTTGCATCCTTATGCTCAACAATCTTTTCAACATGACCATTCTCATTACGAACGATACGACCATATCCAGCAGGTTCTTCTATGTAAGCTGTTAGCACCGTTGCCATTGCCCCTGCTTCTTTATGTTGCTGAAGCAATGCTTCCATCGTTTCAGCAGTTATTAGCGGCGTATCACCACAAATAACTAAAGTTGTTCCTTCTTCATTTGCAAGTACACTTGCAGCTTGATCGACAGCGTGTGCTGTACCAAGTTGTTCTGCTTGTAATGCAAACTCACTTACGTTTCCTAGCTGTTCTTGTACCATTTCAGCACCATGTCCTACGACTGTTACAAGTTTCTGCAATCCTAATTGCGTTACTTGATCGACAACATGTTGTACCATAGGTTTTCCACATACAGGATGAAGCACTTTGTATAGCTTAGACTTCATACGTGTGCCTTTGCCTGCAGCTAGAATCACTGCAAATCTGTTTGACATATAGACCCTCCATCGCAACCTATTTATCCATTAACGATATTATCCTAAATCATCATATATTTCAAGAAACACATTTTAACTATTAAATTTTACCATAATTCTTATACGATGTTTTACTCTTTAGTATCTTTTTTAAGAAATAAGCTATACTATTTAAAATGATTTTGAAAAAATTAGAAGTTTTCCTCTTCACTTTAATAAATTCAGAATTTTCCGTACGAAATAGATAAAACCACACAAAAAAAAACAAACTCCTGTAAATGCTTACAGGAGTTTGTTGCAAAATTATAGGGATTTCTTTAAAAAGCCCTTTTCATTCGAATTTTACGAAGCACCCGCTTCTTCAAACTCAACCTCTTCTAACTCGCCTAAACGATGATACTCTGTTAAAACCGCATCTTGAATTTTAGAGCGTGTATTAGAATTAATTGGATGTGCAATGTCACGGAATTCTCCATCTGGAGTACGTTTACTTGGCATTGCTACAAATAATCCATTATTACCATCAATTACACGAATATCATGAACAACAAATTCATGGTCTAGAGTAATAGAGGCAATTGCTCTCATGCGGCCTTCTGTGTTTACGCGGCGTAATCTTACGTCAGTCACTTCCATCTTGTGTTCACCACCCTTTTCTAAATAAGCGATATATTTGTATAAATTCCACAAAATTTCTATTTTCCCTTTAATTTTTTAAAAATTTTTAAGATAAAAATTTTTAATGTAATTGAATATAGAGATTAGTGGAGGTTATCGCTTACAAAGGATTACTTAACTAGGGCAATTACTTCGATTTCAATTGAAACATCTTTCGGTAATTTTGCTACTTGTACACAAGAACGAGCTGGCTTATGAGTAGAGAAATAAGAGCCATATACTTCATTAACAGCATTAAAATCATCCATATCTTTTAAGAATACTGTTGTTTTTACTACTGTATCAAATGAAGCACCTGCTTCTTCTAATACCGCTTGTAAATTTTGAAATACTTGCTCTGTTTGTACTGTCACGTCTCCTGCTACAAGCTCTCCACTTGCAGTTAACGGAATTTGTCCTGAACTGTAAAACATATTATTTACAATAATCCCTTGTGAATATGGTCCAATTGCTTGTGGTGCATTGCTTGTTTGAACAACTTTCATATTTTTTCACCCTTTTATTATTTATTTTTACTCTTTAAAAATAGTGCACGAAAAGCAGTTTGTCCATCTATTTTATAATTTATAAATAGAATAAAAAAAAGATAAAGCGATCTGCTTTACCTTTTTACTCAGCCTCTACAAGCCCTTCATCAAATGGTGCCAGTGAATAATTTCCCTTTTCCACTTGAATCGCTTTTTCTTTCACATCAACTTCTGATAGACGAATTAATGATACAAAATTATTAATTAGTCGTTCTTCAATATCCGTGGATTCTACTAATACACCAATACCAACAACATTAGCCTTAAACTCTTCTAACATACTCATCATACCTTGAATTGTCCCGCCAGCTTTCATGAAGTCATCAATAATTAAAACATTTGATCCCTCTGGAAGGCTACGCTTTGCTAACGTCATTGTTTGAATTCGCTTAGAAGAACCTGATACATAGTTAATACTAACAGTTGGGCCTTCTGTTACCTTATTATCTTTCCTTGCAATTACTACCGGTACATCTAAGTAATTTGCCACCGCATAAGCAAGTGGAATCCCCTTCGTTGCCACCGTCATAACCGCATCAATTGATTGCCTAGCAAAAACAGAAGCAAACAAACGACCTGCGCCATTAATATGGCGAGGATTACTTAAAAGATCTGTCATATATAAGTAACCACCAGGCAAAATACGATCTGGATTTTCAAATAAGCTACAAAGCTCACCAATAATTAGATCTGCCTCTTCCTCACTTATATATGGTATATATTTCACTCCTCCTGCTGCTCCTGGTACCGTTTGCAATGTGCCGACCCCTTGTTGTTCAAACGTTTGCTTAATAATAACTAAATCTTCACTAATGGAAGACTTAGCTGATTGATACCTTTCAGCAAAAAAAGTGAGAGAAACTAGCTGACGAGGGTTTTGTAACAAGTAATACGTCATATCGACTAATCTTGTACTTCGTCTAATTTTCATACTCTCACCTCAAATCACGAATATTCTAAACAAATCATAACGTATTATACGTCTTTATTCAAGCGTTTCTCGCTCTCCTAATAAACGTACTGCGTATACTTGTTCACAAAATCCTTTTAATCCGTTATATATACGATGCATTCGCGAATCATGGTGCACAAGACCAAATACGGTTGGGCCACTTCCACTCATTAATACGGCATCCGCACCAAATCGCTTCATCTGTGCCTTAATACGTGCAACTTCAGGATGCATCGCAAACGTTACATCTTCTAAAACATTACCAACAGTATCACAAATCCCTTTGTAGTCCCCAGCATTTATGACGTTAACCATTTTATCTACATTTGGATGTGTAACTCGATTTAACTTTAAATTTCCATACACATCAGCAGTAGATACACCAATATGGGGTTTTGCCAAAATAACCCAACAAGAAGGTGGAGTTTTTATGTGCTCAATTTGCTCTCCTCTTCCAGTGGCAATTGCTGTCCCACCATATACACAAAACGATACATCTGATCCGATTTTTGCGCCAAGCTCTGCTAACTGATCAATTGTAAGCCCTAAATTCCATAATTTATTAAGGCCACGTAATGTCGCTGCTGCATCACTACTTCCACCTGCTAATCCAGCTGCTACTGGAATCGTTTTTTCAATAGTAATAGATACGCCTTTTTTCACATTAAACTTCTCTTTTAATAATTTCGCTGCTTGATAAGCTAAGTTTCTTTGGTCGTCTGGGACATACCGATTATGGGATAAAATTTCAATACGGTCTTCTGCTAATTCCATTAGTTCTAAACGATCCGCTAAATCAATTGTTGTCATAATCATTTTCACTTCATGATATCCGTCTTGTCTTTTTCCCAGTACATCTAACGACAGATTAATCTTTGCTGGTGCTTTCACTAGTAGCTTCAATCTATTCACCCACTCTATGTACTCAATCTTTTATCGTTTATTTTACCATAAATTTATAGTAAGACGATGACACTTCCCTAATTATAACGAAAAGCATTCAGAATGAAACTACTTATGTAAAATGATGGCACCTTTTCGAGTACAAAAAGCCGAGGAATCACTCCTCGGCTACCGTAGCATAGAAAGTATCTTACAACTACTGGTTTTGTTTCATTAATTGCTGTTCTGCAATTTCTATAGCACGTTTCACCATGTTACCAGCATCTTTCGCACGAATTCCGCCCCAGCCTTCTTTCTGAACAACATCATAAAAGCCTAGCTCTTTTGCAAGCTCTTCTTTAAATTGATTTGACATGACACCTCTTCGTCTACTCAATGCAGAGTCCCTCCTTATTTTGCTACGGTATAATTAGTATGCAAAATAATATAGCTTTTCATTTGTGGGAATATATGTAACGATACATGAATTATAAAATCACTTCATTATGAGGTTCACCATAAAACGTTAACTCTACTGTCTCTGTTAAAACATCCGCATAGCTATATGATACACGTTGCAACGCATCTTCTTGCTGATCCAATTGTACAACAAAAACAGAACGGTACGTTTCTGCAAGTACACCTGATTGTTCTACTGTTTTTCTTCTCCCACTATTTGCCTTTAACATCAGTCTCTGTCCAAGATGGTGATCTAATTCGCTTTTAATTTCATCTAAACGTTTTGACATATACTTCGTTACACCTCGCTGTAATTTAGATTGAACACTTAAAACACGATATATCTATCCCAATTATTAACCGCAACTCACAGACAATATCATTATAAAAGCATCATGCGTTCAAATAGATAGAAGAAATACTATATTGTAAAAGTATCATTATGTAGTCTGCGCGTTCTTGTCTCTTTTTATCCAAGCTGATTTAAATCCTTCCCATACAAAAAAGCAAGATACATATGTACCTTGCTTATTCTTCATAATGTTGAAAGGGTAATCCAGTTCGTAAAATCCCCCTCGTCTCAATCCCGCCAAGTCCCTTTTCGCCGGTAATCGTATTACGTACAACATCCCATACATTTACTCTTTCCATAAATGACGTAAAACTAATTTTACCAACCACATATACAGGATCTAGTGCGTGAATATTAATTCTAGATGGTGAACTAGCAAAGTTAGCACCCGCTCGAATTAATGCTTCAAAGTGTGATTGGCATGCCCCAGCAAAAATAACGAGTTGATCCAATGATGGATATTTTTTTCTCACTTCTCGAACAGCCTGTACAAAATGCCTTGAATGCCTATATGCTGCTAAATCTCCCTTTACCCCTTTTGATTTTGTATATGCATCGTGCCCCGTAATAACTAAAATGTCTGGACGAAAATGATCTATTAAATCTACTACCTTTTCATGCATCTCTGTTTCTTTACAATGAATACCTTGTACAGGAACACCAATTTTATTATATAAGTCTAAGCACTTGCGCAAATATAACGGGTCCCCATCTATATGCAATACACGTCCTGGCATTTGAAAATAATTCACCTCACTTGTATATCCACCCGTTGAAGTGTGTTCATGCCTTTGTTTCATTAATACATAATCTTGTTGAAACAAACGATACGTACGCTCCATCGTTTCTTTCTCACGCTTCGCTCTTTTTTTATGCTCTCGTTGATCTATACTAATTAAATCTTCAAGTGGCGCATCTGCCACCAGTCTAATTTCCTCTCCAAATAATATAGCTATCTCGCCTTTTATTTCTATAATACGAAAAAGGATATCCCTATTATGAGAATATCGTTCCACTAATTCTCCAACATGTAAAGCCATTCTCCTACCTCCAAACTCGTTAGGCCATCTTACCTGTTTTTAAAGTATGAATGTAGGAGAGGAAAGGTGACAAAAGGGACAGTTCAAGTTGAACTGTCCCTTTTCTATTCTTATGACAATTTATGAAGAACTAATGCATTACTTAATGTTGCAAACTCCTCGATAGATAGCGTTTCGCCTCTTCGTTTTGGATCAATTCCCACTTCTGTTAAAATTCGATCCAACAGCTCTTTATCTTTCGGGAAACCATTTAAATTATTTGATAAATTATTCATTAAAGTTTTACGACGCTGTGCAAAACTTGCTCGTACTACTTCAAAGAAGAATGTCTCATCTGTTACTTCTACAACTGGTTTCGGGCGCTTTAGGAGACGAATAATCGCAGAATCAACATTTGGTTGTGGCACAAACACTGTACGTGGTACAGTCATAACTGTTTCCACCTCTGTATAATACTGAATAGCAATGGATAAAGAACCATACTCTTTCGTTCCAGGTTTAGCAGCTAAACGATCTCCAACTTCTTTTTGCATCATAACAACAAATCCACGAACCGGTAATTTCTCTTCCAACAATTTAAATAAAATTGGCGTTGTAATATAGTACGGTAAGTTCGCTACTACCATTACATCTTGCCCTTCCTCAAATTGCTCACTAAACACCTCATGTACATCTGCCTTTAGTACGTCTTTATTTATAACTGTAACGTTGCTATATGGAGCTAACGTCTCATCTAAAATCGGTAATAACCTCTGATCAATTTCAAAAGCTACTACTTTTTTAGCACGCTTCGCTAATTGTTCTGTTAACGCACCGATACCTGGTCCAATTTCAATTGCACCACTTTCTGAACCAATTTCAGCGTGATCGACAATACGATTTAATACATTCGTATCAATTAAAAAATTTTGTCCTAAACTTTTTTTGAATGAAAATCCATACTTTTCAACAATGTCTTTCGTACGATTTGGCGTTGCGATATCCTTCATTTTCTTTCCTCCTGTATGACTTGCTTATAAGCTTCTGCAAAAGATTCTTTTGAAACTTGAAACATTTGTAAACGTTTATGTAACTGTTTTGCGTTTGTATAACCAATCTTTAATAGCTTACCCATTCTTTCTCTGCGACTCTTTGCCATTTCTCCGCCCACTAAGCCTGCATCGACTAAATCGCTCCAACTAATTTCACTTGTGTAAGCTTCCATTTCTTCATGTATATTCTCTAAAGCACGGCGAATTGATTCATTAGAAGCATGTTCAATCCCGACACCCTTTTTCCTTTTGGCAAGTGCTTCTTCCTTCGGTAAAAAAGCATGTTTACATCCAGGCACCTTATCAGAAATAATTTTTCGAATACGCTCTCCAGGATAATCCGGATCTGTGAAAATAATAACGCCCCGTTTTTGCAGCGCTAATTTAACTTGCTCAATAACATGATCACCGATTGCTGAACCGTTCGTTTCAATTGTATCCGCATCAACAGCACGCTTAATCGCAACTGTATCATCTTTACCTTCTACAACGATAATCTCTTTAATTTTCATGCTTGCCTCCACACTCGTTTCGTCTCTACTTAGTAAAACAAAAAAATGACGACTTTTCCATTATTATTTTCCCCATTCTTACATTTTAAAAAATAGAATGTCCAAAACTTTGTTCTCTCTCCTTATTGTAACACTTCCTCATTCGCCCTTATTTTTTCACAAAAATAAAAAAGAATGGGTTCTCCCACTCCTTTTTATTCAACAACAAATAAAGCTTTTGCATTTTTTGTTGTTATTTCTGCTACTTCCTCATAAGAAATTCCTTTTAAATTCGCAATTTCTTCTGCTACGAGTTTTACATAACTCGGTTCATTTCGTTTTCCTCGAAATGGATGTGGTGTTAAATATGGACAATCTGTCTCTATTAACAATTTCTCTAATGGAATCTCCACAGCAACTTCTTTCGGCTTCTTAGCATTTTTAAATGTAACTGGTCCGCCTAATGAAATTAAAAAGTTCATATCAACACATCGCTCTGCTACTTCTACGCTGCCGCTAAAGCAATGCATAATGCCTCCCACTTCAGCTGCATTCTCTTCTTCTAGAATATCAACAATATCTTGAGTTGCATCGCGGTTATGTATAATAATCGGCAATTTCACTTTTTTAGCTAATGCAATTTGTTTACGGAATACTTCCTTCTGTATTTCTTTTGGAGACTTATCCCAATGATAATCTAATCCCATCTCTCCAAGTGCAACGACTTTAGGATGAGAAGCAAGTTCTTCTAACCAAGCTAGATGTTCTTCTGTCATGTCAATTGCATCAACTGGATGCCATCCAACCGCAGCGTAAATAAAATCATAAGTTTCAGCTAATTCAATCGCCTTTTTTATCGTTACTTCATCAAAACCAACAACAACTGTATAGGTAACTCCCGCTTCTTTCATTCGTGCAATAACCTCTTGCAAATCTTCTTCAAATTGCTCTGCATTCAAATGTGAATGTGTATCAAACAACATAATACATAACTCCTTTTATATTGAAATCAAGTTTATTCTAAAAAATAAGCTCTTTAATAACTTAACGATAACAATACTATAATTTTAATGCAAAAATAGAGAGTGTAAAAAGAAAAAAGACGCTTCACACATGTTACACGTGAAACATCTCTTTTCTTGTCTTAATTACTTGATTTTTGTACCATTTGGTAGATTTTGGTCGATTGATGCTAATGACAATACGCCATTCTCTTCACCCGCTAAAATCATACCTTGTGATAATTCACCGCGTAATTTTACAGGTTTTAAGTTTGTTACACAAATAACCTTTTTACCTTTTAGGTCTTCCGGCGAATAGAATTTTGCAATTCCTGAAACAACTTGACGCTTTTCTGTACCTAAATCCAGCTGAATTTTTAACAACTTATCTGCTTTTTTCACAGGTTCAGCTGATAGTACTTCAGCTACGCGTAATTCTACTTTAAAGAAATCATCAATTGTAATTTCTTCTGCTTTCGGCTCTTCTTCTTTTTTCTCTTCTACTTTAGGAGCAGAGCTTTTCATTTGTTCTTTAATGTACCCTACTTCTACTTCCATTTCTAAACGCGGGAAAATCGGGTTTCCTTTTTCTACTTTTGTTCCAGCTGGAATACAGCCAATTGTAGATAGGCTTTCCCAAGATTTATGTGCCTCTTCAGTAAGTCCAAGCTGAGCAAACATCTTACTTGGTGCTACTGTTAGGAACGGCATAAGCATAATACCTGTTTGACGAAGCACCTCTGCTAAGTGAGCCATTACAGAAGCTAATTTTTCACGATCATTCTCATCTTTCGCTAATACCCACGGTTGTGTTTCATCAATATATTTATTTGCACGGCTAACCAATTGCCAAATTGAGCTTAGCGCTACAGAGAATTCCATATTCTCCATTGCCTCTTCTACTTTTTTCAATGTATCTTTTGCAAACGTTACTAACGTTTCATCGAATTCCGTTACATTTTCTTTAAATGCAGGGATTTCTCCGTTAAAGTACTTATCAATCATAGCTACTGTACGATTTAATAAGTTACCTAAGTCATTTGCTAAATCGAAATTAATGCGCTCCACAAATCCTTCTGGTGTGAATACGCCATCAGATCCGAATGGAACTTCACGAAGTAAGTAATAACGTAATGCATCTAATCCGTAACGATCGATTAAAGTAACTGGATCTACTACGTTTCCTTTTGACTTACTCATCTTTCCATCCTTCATTAAAATCCAACCATGAGCAAAGATTTTTTTCGGAAGAGGTAAATCTAATGCCATTAAAATGATTGGCCAATAAATTGTATGGAAACGAACGATTTCTTTTCCAACTAAATGTACATCAGCTGGCCAGAATTTCTTATACATCTCTTCATTTTCTGTTCCATAACCTAATGCTGTAATGTAGTTAGATAATGCGTCAACCCATACGTAAATAACGTGTTTCGGGTTACCTGGAACACGAACTCCCCAGTCAAATGAAGTACGAGAAACAGCTAAATCTTCTAGGCCTGGTTTAATGAAGTTATTAATCATCTCATTCTTACGAGACTCAGGCTGAATGAAATGTGGATTATCTTCATAGAATTTTAATAGTCTGTCGACATATTTACCCATTCTAAAGAAATACGATTCTTCACGAACAAGTTCTACATCATGACCACTATCTGGGCTTTTTCCTCCAACTACTTTTTCACCTTCCATAATTGGATCTACTAATTGATGCTCTGTATAGAATGTCTCATCTTGTACAGAATACCAACCTTCATATTCATCAAGATAAATATCACCTTGATCTACTAGTTGCTTGAAGATTTTTTCAACAACATCTTTATGACGATCTTCAGTTGTACGAATAAAATCATCATAAGATATATCCATTTTCTCCCAAAGTTCTTTAATTCCTGCAACAATGTTATCCACATATGCTTGTGGTGTAACATTTAATTCTTCTGCTTTCTTTTGGATCTTCTGTCCATGCTCATCAGTTCCTGTTAAATAATGAACACTGTATCCTTGCATACGCTTATATCGTGCCATCGCATCTCCTGCTACTGTTGTATAAGCATGTCCAATGTGTAATTTTCCACTTGGATAATAAATTGGGGTAGTAATATAAAAGGACTTATTTTCCTCTGTCATTGTTTTGGACCTCCCGGATAACCTCATATGTATTTATAAATAGTATATCAAAAACTTATATATAAAGTGAAACTTTAATCTGTGTGGGGGTGTTCACTCCTGCGGATTATTAGCCCACACCAATCAGGCTTTTACGAGCAATCCGACTCCAACTTAACTTCTTTGCTCCACCCAAATTTTAAATTTAGAATCTTACTGCTTGGAAAATAGTGGGATAAAAATGAGTTAATACTTAATATCTTTATCATCTATTGCTCATATTTCAAGAAAATATACAGTCCTTACTTACAATCTATAAATTTTTCTGAAAATAAAGTTAAATAATAGTAGAAATTACTCTCATTCTATTATATATAAGAAGTAAGAAATCTATAAATCTTTTTAAAAAATATAGAATTAAAGAATTGACGGAAATGTAAATGATTGGTATCATATGTCCATAGGGTATTTTGTCGAAAAATGACGAATCTAGAAAATAGACTCGAAACTTATAAACTATTTCTTTAGGAGGAAAAGAATTATGAAATCTACTGGTATCGTTCGTAAAGTTGATGAATTAGGTCGTGTAGTAATTCCAATCGAATTACGCCGTACTTTAGGTATTGCAGAAAAGGATGCTCTTGAAATCTACGTTGATGACGAGAAAATCATCTTAAAAAAATATAAGCCAAACATGACTTGCCAAGTAACTGGTGAAGTATCTGATGGTAACCTATCTCTAGCTGAAGGTAAAATTATCTTAAGCAAAGAAGGCGCTGAGCGAATCTTAAACGAACTTCAAGATTATATCGAAACAGCAAAATAAGCTTCTCAATTATGAGAAGCTTATTTTTTATCGACATGATAGATTTGATATACATCGCGTTTCGACAAATCTCGATCTTTAGCGACTGTTTTTATTGCCTCTTTTGAATTCATACCTTTTTCGTTTATATAATGTTCAATATGATCATATACAGAAATAGATTCCCACCATTGTTCTTCTGGGGTAGGTTCTTCCGTTGAACCAGCTACTAAAATACAAAACTCGCCACGAACTTCATTTTGTTTCGTCCACTCAATTGCTTCCTCAACTGTTCCACGAATAAATTCCTCAAATTTTTTCGTTAACTCTCGACATAATACAATTTCTCTATTTCCCAACACTTCTTGCATCGAGATTAAAGTATCATCTAAACGATGGGGCGCTTCATAAAACATCATTGTAGTTTGTACATAACGAAGCTTCTCTAACTCCATTTTTCTTTCTTTTTTATTTCTTTGTAAAAATCCATAGAAATAAAATTGTTTTGTTTCAAGACCTGATGCAATTAATGCTGTAAGGGCTGCATTTGCCCCAGGAAGCGGGATTACATGATACTGTTCTGCTACAGCCTCTACAACAATATCGTAACCTGGATCGGAAATACAAGGCATACCAGCATCACTAACAAGTGCTACAGTCTTTCCTTCGTCTAACTTCCCTAATATTTTCTTACCACTTACTTCCTTATTATGCTCATGGTAACTCATAACGGGGGTTTCAATTTCGAAATAATTACAAAGTTTTTTCGTTTGTCTCGTATCTTCAGCAGCAATTAAATCAGCTTCTTTTAAAATTCGGATTGCACGAAATGTCATATCTTCTAAATTTCCAATAGGAGTTGGTACTAAATATAAAACTCCCTTTTCATTTTGTTGAAAGCTTTTTTGTTGCCACATAGCGTTCTCCTTTTTGCATATATTCTTCTTTTTGTTTTCTATTTAACTGCTTAAAATAATACTCTGCTTGCATAGCTGTACGCTTATCTTCATGAAATTCTATGTATTTTAAAACAACAGGAAGTCTAGCACGCGTATACCTAGCCCCTTTTCCACTATTATGGGTCTGAATCCGCTTCTCTATATGATTTGTATATCCTGCATAATAACTTCCGTCAGAGCACTCTACTACATAAAAACAATGCTTATTCTTCTCCATATAAAATTGAACGAATCTCCTTTGTATATTCATTATTTTCTTCATATACAAAAAGGGGTGGCAATATTTTCAAATCTGCGTTTCCATCCTTAATCCCTTCAATTAACAATGTATTCGCTTCTTTCCCTGCCTTAGGATAAACAAATCGTACACGCTTTGGTTCAATTTTGTATTTACGCATTAATGTAACAATATCTAGCAAACGACCTGGACGATGTACAAATGCTACTTTCCCGCCTTGCTTTACTAATTGACTACTTGCAGATACAACATCCTCTAATGTACACATAATTTCATGACGAGCTATCGCTAAATGTTCATTCATATTTTTCTCAGAAGTTGCAGGTGTTTGAAAATAAGGGGGATTACATGTAACTACATCATATTGATGACGTCCAAGTTTCTCCGGCATATCTTTCAAATCCCCATGTATTAAGTGAATTCTTTCTTCTAACTTATTGTATTGAACGCTTCTGATTCCCATATCATATAAACGTTCTTGAATTTCTACACCTGTAATGTTTCCCTTTGTTCTTGTACTTAATAAAAGGGGGACAACTGCGTTACCTGTACACAGATCAAGTACATTACCTTTTTGAATCGGCACCCAAGCAAAGTCTGCAAGTAAAACAGCATCTAACGAGAAATTGAATACTGATGGGCTTTGTACAATCTTCATATCTTGCGCTAATAAGTAATCTAAACGTTCATCTTCATATAAATTCATATGTTACTCCTTTTCTTACACTTAACCTACCCTATTTCTTCTTCTACTAATAAAAAAACATATTTCATTCTACTCTCATGTATAAAAAATTACCTTTCCAATTATCATTGGAAAGGTAATTTCACTTTTTATTTAAAAATGACAGGCAGAATAAACAATCTCCCTCTTTACGTACACTTCCATAATGCAGATTACAAATATGAAAACCTTCTTGATATAGCCTTGCTAAATTATCGTAGCCTTCGCCAATATCAGTTGTCTTCGGCTTCACTTCTTTACGTTTTTGAGTTTTTTGTTTTTCCTTAATCTGCACTTCTTCAAAGCGGTGTCGCAAATTTTCATTTTCCATTTTTATATGTTGGTTCTCTTCCAACAACTCTGCAAGATGTTGTTTTAATTCTCCCAACTGTTTGTATAAATGTCCAATTTGCTCTTCCATACTAGAAACCGATGCAAAAATATCTTTTTTCTCCACAAGCACCCACCTCATTAATCTGTGGTTTGACTCGAAACGACCCCTTTATTCACTAACTCATCTAACGTATATTCTACTATCCGTTCCTTGTCTACTAGTTCCACTTGAATTAATCTTTCTAAAATATTTAATCCGATAACACGGCCAGTACCATGCGGGGTTTGTATACGTTGATCTAAATCAGGAAGTTGTTCCTTTGCTGCCTCATATTCATCATTCTCATATTTTAAGCAACACATTAAGCGACCACATAAACCAGAGATTTTTGCAGGATTTAATGATAAATTTTGATCCTTTGCCATCTTAATGGATACAGGTTCAAAATCTCCTAAAAAAGTAGAACAACAAAGCATACGACCACATGGACCAATACCACCAAGCATCTTCGCTTCATCACGAACACCAATTTGTCTTAGTTCAATTCTTGTCCTAAAAATTGCCGCTAAGTCCTTCACTAGTTCGCGGAAATCAATCCGACCATCCGCAGTAAAGTAGAAAATAATCTTATTGCGATCGAACGTATACTCTACATCTACAAGTTTCATATCAAGATTATGCTCTACTACCTTTTGCTGACAAACTTGATATGCTTCTTTCGCAGCATGTTTGTTCTCTTCAACAATGGTACGATCATTTTCATTTGCAATACGAATAACCTTTTTTAGCGGTAATACAACGTCGTTTTCATCAACTTGCTTTTTGGTAATAACTACTTTTCCGTACTCAATACCTCTTACTGTTTCTACAATTACAAACTCATTTTCAGAGATATCGAACTGATTCGGATCGAAGTAATACACCTTTCCGGCCTTCTTAAAGCGAACACCTACTACATCATACAAAACGGTCATCCCTCCTGCAACCGCAACACTAACTGTTCGAACACAAGCTGCGCATTTACATTAGCGTTGATTCTATTTTTTGCCTCTAATATATTAAAGAGAGCTGATACAATGCGCTTCTGAGCATAGGAGAAAGATTCAAACATCTCTTTCTGCTCATGAAAAACAAGACGATCTTCTTCTCCAAGTTGAACATATAATAAATCCTTATAAATAAGGAGCAACATATCTAAACCTTGCTGTAATTGTTCTTTCTCTCTAAAGTGTTTCCCCCATTTTTCTTGTACAAAAAAAATAGAGGCTTTATCCTTTTCGAGCGCTTCACATAATTTTATCACTAAAGCTCGTGCTTGTGCAAACCATTCATCACTACATAAAGCTAAAGCTTCATCAAAACTATTCGTGAGTTGCGCAGCAAGTGTCGATAAAGATGCCGTAATACCTTCATCCTGTAATCTTCTAATTAAAGATTCCGTAGGTAACGGTCTAAATGTAACAACTTGACAGCGAGATAAAATCGTATTTAAAATTTGATGACTTTGTTCAGTAAGTAAAATAGCTGTTGTATCACTACTTGGTTCTTCTAAAAATTTTAAAAGTGTATTCGCTGCATTTGCTGTCATACGATCTGCGTGCTCAATAATATATACTTTTTTATTTGCTTCTAATCCTGTTTTTGAAAACTCTTCTTGTAAATCATGAATTTGCTGCTTCTTAATAGATAATCCGTCTGGTTTTACAATATGTAAGTTAGGGTGGTTACCTGAATCAATTCGCTTACAATTTGTACATATGTGACAAGGCTCTACCCCATTCCGCCCAGAACAGAGGAAACTCTTTGCCATTTGAATTGCCGTTGCAAACTTTCCAGTCCCTTTCCCTCCCTCTAACAAGTAAGCGTGGGATATACGCTCTTTTGCAATGCTATTCATCAACATTTTTACACCGATGGGTTGTATAGCAGAAAGCTGCTCCCACGTCTTCGTCATAATGCATACCTCACTTATTTCATTCTTTCCTTCTATTATAACAATTTATCTTCTATAATCTGAACAACTTCTTCTATAAGTTTTTCCATTGGTTGATCAGCATTTACCAATACAATACGATCTGAGAAACGTTCTACAACTTGTAAATATCCTTCACGGACACGTTTATGGAAAGAGATATCTTCCATATCTAATCGATTCACTTCACGTCCTGCATCTTTTTCAATGCGAGCTAAACCAATCTCTGGTTCAATGTCTAGGTAAATCGTTAAACTAGGCATACAGTCCTCTGTTGCGAAACGATTTATTTCAAATACTTTATCCATACCTAATCCTCTTGCATATCCTTGATACGCTAAAGAGCTATCTATAAAACGATCACATAATACAAGGTAGTCCTCGTTAAGTGCCGGCATAACCTTTTCCACCAAATGTTGTCTACGCGCAGCAGCATACAGAAGCGCCTCTGTACGGGCCTCCATCATCGTATATTCTTGTTTATGTAAAATTGTTCTAATATCCTCTGAAATTGCAATGCCACCTGGTTCTCTCGTCGCCATTACCTTTTGTTCTTTTTGTTCAAAGTATGGCAATAAACTTTTAATTAACGTTGTTTTACCCGAACCTTCTGGACCTTCAATTGTTACAAATAATCCCTTCATTCTAAAACCTACTTTCTATATCATACACTTTCATATATTTCGTGTTACCTTGAAAACGAGCGCCTGATTGCTCTAAATACATAATTTGCTCTTTATGTTCTGAAGTAATTCTTTCTCCATACATAATCAATGGAATTCCAGGTGGGTACGGAATTACCATTTCTGCCGCTATCATCCCAACTGCTTCTTCTACAGATACTACTTTTGTTTCATATCCTTCCAGTTGTTTATATGTATACGGTAAAGGAGAAAATTCTCCTTTATAAGTATAACGAATAGATTCCTTCTTGTCTTTCACCTCATAATATTGCAATGCCTCTCGGATCATCTCTATAGCCTTCATATACTCCTTATTTACTTGCAAGGGCAAAATAAATAGGACATTATATGGATCCGCCATTTCTGTATATATACCGACCTTTTCAAATACAGACTGTAATTCGTATCCTGATAACTGACAACGTGTCTGTACAGTAACCTTTAACTCGTCTTGTAATGGATATTGTAAAATAGCTATTTGTGGAATAGAACACAATTCGTCTTTAAATCCCCGTAAAAACTCGACAATTTCATCATGTCCCTTTTCTTTTATACGTGCTATTGTAAAGCGTGCAATATCAAGAGAAGTCATAATTGGATACGATGGACTACTAGATTGTAGCATACTTAAATAGGTAGAAACTTTTTCTTCTTTCACTAAGCGACTATTTATATGTAAATAGGACCCCATTGTCATCGCGGGTAATGTTTTATGTGCAGAATGAACTACAATATCTGCACCATATGCTAATGCTGACTTTGGAAATGCTCCCCCTAAACAAAAATGGGCTCCATGTGCTTCATCTACTAAAACAGGGATTTTATGTGCATGTGCATAAGCGATGCTTGCCTCTAGATCCATCCCCATACCATAATAATTAGGATGCGTTAAAATGAGTGCTTTAGCATTTGGATATTTTTCAATTGCTTCCTTAATAATTTCATCATGAATTCCCACTGGTACATTATAAGCTTCATCAATCCATGGATCTAAAAAAATTGGATTTGCGCCCGCTAATTTTAAACCATTAATAATTGATTTATGACAATTTCTTTGTACAAGAACAATATCATGTTCTCCACAACAAGACAAAATCATTGCTAGGTTCCCTACCGTTGAACCATTAATTAAAAAATAACTTTTGTTCACTCCATATACATCAGCTAATAACTGTTGTGCCTCATCTATACATTCAAACGGACTATGTAAATCATCTAACCCTGACAACTCAGTTACATCGATAGATAGTATATCTTTAAACTCCCCTACAGCTTCCTGAGGGAAGTTTAAACCATTTTTATGACCTGGAACATGAAAGGATAACGGCTCTCTTTCTTTAAACCCTGTTAATGCCTCATATAAAGGTATGCGATTTTGATTCATTTATATCTCTTCCTTATTAGTTCATTCTTCCTCTATTATACAGAACAAAAAAAATAATAGGCATATGCCTATTTAAAAATATGATACTTCTAATTTCCGAAGCTGTTTTAAATAATATATATACTTCGGATCATTTGTCTCCGTATTCACCATATCCTTTTCACATTCATAACATATTAAATTATTATAAACATATATCCCTTCTTTTCTTTCTGTCTCACAAACAATACAAACTTCATTTTGTGCTTTCATAACCTTCCCTCCCTATTTAAATGGACATATTTTATACTTCTATTCCTTAACAATTTACAGAAAAATATACATCCATCTCTTATATAATATGATTAACCCTTGGGCAACGTGTTTGTATTACCATTACTTCTTTTTTCGTACTGTTTGAAAACAGAAAAAAACACAAGTCAAAAGACTTGTGTTTTTAGTTGCTTGGCGACGTCCTACTCTCACAGGGACAAGGTCCCAACTACCATCGGCGCTAGAGAGCTTAACTTCCG
>NZ_JAEHBI010000397.1:0-200 GCF_016483705.1 Bacillus cereus group sp. N6 | reverse complement strand
TATGTTCTTCATTTTTGACAATCATACATAAACTAATGGTAATCATAAACGAGATCCTTTCTTTTTGAAATGATATACTTATATGTATGTAAAAATGTTTTTATTGTTCGAATTTAAAAAATTAGTAACTACTCAGCTTCCTCACGGAAGCTTTTTAAATTTTACTAGTTTCATATGCCTCTCATTTGTAAATACTGAGT
>NZ_JAEHBI010000396.1:0-201 GCF_016483705.1 Bacillus cereus group sp. N6 | reverse complement strand
GATACTAAGGATATCGAACGGTGTACGACACTTATACCTTCGTGCTTTCCGTCCGTTTTTGACAAGATCCTGAAAGAGCCTGGTTAGCACTGATACAGGATCTTGAAAGGTTGTGAAAAGCACATCGTGTATACTAGAGAAGTAAATTTTGACAATATATGTACACTTATACTCACTGACCTCTTTTTGTTTTTTCTCCCA